>NZ_JBFAOO010000067.1:0-36553 GCF_040675265.1 Microbispora sp. NPDC049633 | reverse complement strand
TGCGCGCCGGCTGAAGGCCCGGGGGCGGCGCGGACGCCTAGCGGGCCTCGTCTTCCCCGGGGGCGCCGCCGGCCCGACAGCTCGCCCGCCCGCCCCGCTGCCTACCACCGGCTCGGGCACCGAGTCGTCATCGCGGATCGGCGCGGAATCAGTCCTGGTCGCCGGCGACGACCAGGCCGGACTCGTACGCGAAGACGACGGCCTGGGCGCGGTCGCGCAGGTCCAGCTTCGTCAGCAGGTTGCTCACGTGACTTTTGACCGTGTGCTCGGTGACCACCAGATCCGCGGCGATCTCGGCGTTGGACCGGCCGCGCGCGAGCAGCCGCAGCGTGTCCATCTCCCGGTCGGTCAGCTCACCGAGCCGCTGCCGCAGCCGGGGCCGGGCACGTCCACGCCCGACGAACTCGCCGATCAGGCGCCGGGTGATCGCAGGGGCCAGCAGTGACTCCCCCTCGGCGACCAGGCGGACGGCGCGTACGAGGTCGTCCCGCCGTACGTCCTTGAGCAGGAAGCCACTGGCCCCGGCGCGCAGGGCGTCGTAGACGTACTCGTCGACGTCGTACATCGTCAGGACCAGCACCTTCGCGTCGGTCCTGCGGCACACCCGGGCCGTGGCCTCGACGCCGTCCACGCCGGGCATCCGGATGTCCATGAGCACCACGTCCGGCTTCAGCTCGACCGCCTTCGTGACGGCCTCGGCGCCGTCGGCCGCCTCGCCGACCACGGTGATGTCGTCATGGGCGTCGAGGATCATCGCGAAGCCGCCGCGGAACAGGTCCTGGTCGTCGGCGACGAGTACGCGCAGCATGCCGTCAGCCGATCGGCAGGGTCGCGGTGACGGTGAGACCCGGGTTCCCCGGCCGCACGGCCAGCCGGCCGCCGCACGCCGTGACCCGCTCCCGCATGCCGATCATGCCGTGTCCTTCCCGTAGCTCCCGCGCGCCCCGGCCGTCGTCGGCGACCTCGACGTCCAGGGCGTCACCGGACCAGCGGAGCCGTACGCGGACGGCGCTCGCTCCAGCATGCCGGATGGTGTTGGTCAACGCCTCCTGGATGATCCGGTACGCAGCGATGTCCACATCGGAGGGCAGGCGCCGTGGCTCGCCACGCACGTCGGCGGAGACGTCCAGGCCCGCCCGGCGGGCGTTGTCCAGCAGGCCGGGCAGGGCGTCGAGCCCGGGCTGCGGCCCCCGGGCCGGCCCCGGGCCGCCGGGTGCCTCGCTCCCGCGCAGCGCGCCGAGGATCAGGCGGAGCTGACCGATCGCGTCCCGCCCGGCCTCCGCGATCGCCTCGAAGACCGCCTCGGCCTTCTCGGGGTGATCGCGCGCCACCAGCGGGCCGGTCTCCGCCTGGATCACCATGAGGCCGACCGAGTGGGTCACGATGTCGTGCATGTCGCGGGCGATCCGGGTGCGTTCGCGTGCGATCGCGGCGGCGCGTTCCTCCCGGATGCGGGCTTCGCGCTCCCGCTCGGCGTCCCGGGCGGCCCGCCGGGCCCGTGCGCCCACACCGAGGGCGTACGCGGCGACGATCGCGGTGAGGAGGTAACGGTAAGTCTCCAGATTCTCGTGCGGGACGACGAGTGACGCGGCCACGCCGGCGGCGAGAGCCGCGATGCCCCCGGCGCGCCGCGCCCGGGAGAGATCCGCCGCCGCGAACGTGTAGGTGCACACGAGCACGCCGTATGGCAGCAGCAGCACCAGGGTCGCGGAGTGCGGCAGCGACTTCGCCGCGATCGCCAGGATCGTCGTGGCGCAGCCCACGACCGCCCCGACGGGGAGGATGGCGCGGCGCCGCCACAGCACGGGCACCGACATGAGGACGGCGAGCGCCAGGGCCCACCACGGCTGCCGGTACGGGACGAGGGCGGGCGTCACCGTCATCACGGTGACGACGGCGGCGATCGCGACGTCGGCCTTCGACGGAGTGAGGATGCTCGCCCGCATGACCGGCTCCGGGGGTTGCTGGAGGAAACGCGGCAAGACTATGCGCGCGGCATCCGCCGTCGCCTCGATCGCTCGGCTGAGGGCCCTCTCACTCCTTCGAGTGAGGCCGGTGTCACGGCTCTCCGAGCGGTCCCGGTCCCTGCGACGGGCACCCGGATCACTCGCGCCGGTGATGTGCGTGCGGGCCGGACACCCGGAGGGTCGGGGCGGCTGAACAAGGAGGCTGCACGATGAACGCACCGATTCGGCGTCCGGCCGTGGCGCTCGCCGCCACGGCGCTGTCGGCGACGCTGTTCCATTTCGGCACCGGGCTCACTCCGGTGCCCTGGCTCACCTGGCTCGCACCGCTGCCGGTGCTCGTCCTCGCCCATCGCGTCGGCGCTCGCGCCGCCTTCCTCGCGGCGTCGGCCGCGTGGCTCGGAGGTGAGACGGCGATGTGGGGCTACTTCCTCGACACGGTGGGGATCCCGCCGCCGATGGTCGTGTCGATGCTCGCCGGGTCGGCGCTGCTGTTCGGGCTGGTCGTCCTGTTGTCACGGGCGCTGATGCTGAGGGGACGTCCGCTGACGGCCGCCGCCGTCGTGCCGGCGGCCTGGGCCGGCGTCGAGTACGCGGTATCGGTGCTGTCACCGAACGGGGCGTGGTGGAGCCTGGCCTACACCCAGGCCGACGTCCTTCCAGTCCTGCAGACCGCCTCGGTCACCGGACCGTGGGGCATCACCTTCCTGGTCCTCGGGGTGCCCGCGGCCGCCGCCGTGCTCTTCGCACCGCTTCCCGCGGCACCGGGGGCGGCCGGGCGGCTGCGGGTGGCGGTCACCGCCGCGATCGTCCTGGCTCTGACGGCGGGGTACGGCGTCTGGCGGCTGAGCGCGCCGTACGGTGAGGGCCCGGAGAAGGTGGCGCTGCTCGCCGTCGACCGGGACGGCTGGGTCCCGGTCGAATCCGCGGAGGGACGTGCCCTGCTCGGACGGTACACGGCGCGGATCCCGGACCTCGCCGCACACGGCGCGCGGGTCGTGGTCATGCCGGAGAAGGTCTTCGTCGCCGACGACGCGACGCTGCCCGTCCTGGCGGGGCCGCTGGCGCGGCTCGCCGCCGAGCACCACGTCGACATCATCGCCGGGCTCGTCCTCAAGCGGGCCGGTAGCCTCCGCAACGCCGCGGTCGGCTTCCCCGCCGACGGGAGCCGGCCGGTCGAGTACTTCAAGCGCCACCTCATCCCCGGACTCGAAGACGACTTCCGGCCCGGGAACCGTGCGGCCTTCGTGCCCGGTTCGGGCTCCCGCTGGGCGATCGCGATCTGTTTCGACCTGGACCTGCCCGGCCTGGTGCGCGACTACCGCGCACGCGGCGCCACGACGCTCTTCGTGCCCGCCTGGGACTTCGATCGGGACCGCTGGCTGCACGGGAGGATGGCGGTCACCCGGGGCGTCGAGACCGGGCTGACCGTGGCGCGCGCGGGGCGGAACGGCGACCTGGTCGTGAGCGACGCCTATGGGCGGATCAGGACCGAGGCGCACAGCGCGGACGGGCCGGTCGTGTCCGTCCTCACCGCGTTGCCCACCCGCTCGGCCGACACGCCCTACACGAGGTTCGGCGACTGGTTCGCCTGGGCCTGCGCGCTCCTGCTGGTGCTCGCACTCGCGTCCCTCGCCCGCACCCGGGGGGCGGCAGGCGCGCGGCGTGCGCCGGTCGCACACGCCGCCGCGCCGGAGCCCTCGATGCCGCGCTAGGCGACAGCACCCCGCGCCCCCGAGCGCCTACGCCTGCTCCGTGAGGACCCGGCGCAGCGTGGCCGCCTACGCCTGCTCGGTGAGAACCTGGCGCAGCGTGACGGCGAAGTTGTCCGGGTCGCTAGGCGTGCCGTACGTGTCGTCGAGGAATCCGCCGTGGTTGCTCGGGAAGATGACGGGCTTGCCGCCGAGCCGCTCGGCGATCACCGTGCCCGCGCGGCTGGCCAGCTGTCCCTCCGACTCGACGCCGACGCCGAGGACGACGCGGGTCGGGGCCGCGCGCAGCGCCTCGAAATCGGGCTCGTAGTGCGTGCAGGTGATCAGGTTCTGCGCGAACATCACGTCGTCCCGCGAACCGTCGTCCTGCGCCGGCAGCCCGAACTCGGCCGGATTCGGCCGGGGCTGGTCGGCGAAGTCCGCCGGGATCTCGCCCTGGTGGCCCACGATCGCGAAGAACTTCACCATCGCCGGGCCGAAACCCTCCTGGTCGTACGTCCGCCGGATGTCGGCCACGGCGGCCAGCGCCTGCTCCCGGTCCGGCAGCACCTGGACGGTCGGGGGCTCGTGCGCCACGAGCGTGCGCACCTGTTCGGGGTGCCGGGCCACCAGCGCGAGCCCGTTGACCGCGCCTCCGCTGCTGGCGAAGATGTCCACCGGCCCGCCTCCGACCGCGTCGATCAGCCGGTGCAGGTCGTCGGCGTGCAGCTCGGGCGTCGACTCCCCGGTGTCGTCGGTCCGCGTGCTCCGCCCGCTGCCGCGCGGGTCGTAGGTCACCACCGTACGGTCCGGGAAGTGCCGCGCCAGGGCGGCGAATCCGGTGGCGTCCATCGGCGATCCGATCAGCAGCAGAACCGGCTCCGTGGTCTCCTCGGCCTCGCGCACGTCGTAGTGCAGAACGCAGCCGGGCACCTCGAGGGTGTGGGTCTTGGGCTCGGTCATTGGGTGGTTCCTCCTCGACACAGGTGATCTGCCTACACGGTCTGTCTGCTTGTTCCGCCTGCGTGGCCCGCTCGTATGGTCGCCGCGGCCACGTGAAGCCCGCCGGCGCAGGGGAGGGGCCCGGCCGGACTCCCCTGTGACGGCCACCACACCTTATCTCGAACATGCCATCGAACGACGGTCGACTCGCGGGATCGCCCGATGCCCGACCCCCGACGCGCGGCGCGATCCGCCGGCCGCCGGACCGTCCGGCCGGCCCCGCGGTCAGCAGGCCGTGGTCGCAGGTACGTACAGGTACGTGGTCACAGAGTTGTACGCGCCTGCTCCACGTGCCGGGCGATGCCCCGGGCCCCGCTCGTCTCCGCGAGGCCGGCCGCCTCGTCGAGCAGCCGCAGGGCGTGGTCCCGGCGGCCCTCCGCGGCGGCGATGTAAGCCAGCCCGACCAGGTTGGCCGCGACACCCGGCAGGAAACCGAGCTCCCGGCGCAGCCGCACCGACTCCTCCAGCCGTTCCCGCGCCGCCTCCAGCCGCCCGGCCCCGTGCTCGGCGATGCCCAGATGCCTGAGCGCGTAGGACATGGTCAGCGTGTCGCCGGCCGCCGCCGCGAGTTCGTGCGACCGCCGCAATGCAGCCCCGGCCGCCTCCTCGTCGTGCCGCACGACCTGGTGGAAACAGCCGACCCAGAAGAGCGCCTCGCCCTCGCCGCGAATGTCGCCGAGCCGCCGGTAGAGGTCGGCGGCCCGCTCGAACAGCTCGAGCTCGCGGGGGTCCTCCTCGCGGTCCTCCAGGAACCGCGCGTGGGCGACCCGGCCGCGGGCCAGGGCGAGGTCGGCCTCCACCGCGTCCAACCCCCGTTCGGCCTCGGGCAGACCCGAGGCGTCGCCGCCGAAGACCGCCTGCTCATAGAGAGCGCCGGCTCGTGCGAGTCGTGGATCCTCGCTCATCTCGGTCCCATCCGTGATCGTCGCGGAACTCGTGCGCAGTCGCGGAACTCGTGCGCACTGCCGGACCGCACTGTAGTGATCCCCTACGACAATCCGGCCCGTTCCCGCTCGCGCACCGCTGCTCCGAAAGGCGCGGAGTCCGCCACCGCGGGCGCGGTCCAGTACGATCCACGAGGTGGTCTGAACCGGGACAGCGAGGGGGCGGCGTGAGTTTCGCGGACGGCCCCCGGGAGCGCGCCCCGCAAGACTCCCTCGGGCGCGCCCCGCAACACTCCATCGAGCACCCTCCGGAGCACTCCTTCGAGCACTCCGAGCAGGACGCGGCGCGGCCGCGAGGGCTCCCGGAGATCGTCGTCGACGCGCGCACGCGTGGTTTCCTGTGGCCGGGCGAACCCATCGGCGGACGGGAGTTCGCCGCGGCCCGGCACTCCCTGTTCGACGGCTCGTTCACCTGGCCGGTCATGGTGGCGAGGCGTTCGGCCCTCGACCACAACATCGCGACGCTCGCCGCCTTCGCCGACCGGTACGGGCTCGCCTTCGCGCCGCACGCCAAGACCACGATGTCGCCCCAGCTCGTCCGGGCCCAGCTCGACGCCGGGGCCTGGGGGGTCACCGCCGCGACGGCGAGCCAGGTGCTCGTCCACCGCTCCTTCGGCGTCCCCCGGGTGCTGCTGGCCAACGAGATCCTCGACCGGGGCGCCCTGCGCCTGCTGGCCGGTGAGATCGGCCGTTTCGACTTCCTCTGCTACGCCGACTCCATCGAGGGCGTGCGCGTGCTCGACGAGACGGCCGGCGAGGTGCCGTTCCGGGTGCTCGTCGAGCTGGGCCACCCGGGCGGCAGGACCGGCTGCCGTGGTCAGGACGAGCTGCTCGAGGTGGCCGGGGCGTTGTGCGAGGCCCGGGGGACCGAACTGGCCGGGGTCGCCGGATACGAGGGCACCCTGCGGACGGCCGACGAGGTCCGGGCGTACCTGCGCGACCTGGCACGCGCGGCGCGGGCACTGGCGCCGCGGGTGGCCGGTCCCCTGGTGGTCTCCGCCGGGGGAAGCTCGTGGTTCGACCTGGTGGCCGAGGAGCTCGCGCCGCTGACCGCGGAGCTCGGCGCGACCGTGGTGCTGCGCAGCGGCGCCTACATCGCGCACGACGACGGCTTCTACCGCGAGACCACGCCCTACAACCGGGTGGCGGGCGAACTGCGGCCGGCGCTGGAGGTCTGGGCCCAGGTCCTGTCCGTGCCGGAGCCCGGCCTCGTGCTGGTCGGCATGGGCAAGCGGGACGTGCCGTACGACCTGCACCTGCCGTCCCCGAAGGCCGTGCGGCGCGGCGGGGGCGAGGAACCGGCCGAGCCGCTCACCGGGGTGACGGTCGTCAAGCTGTGGGACCAGCACGCCTATCTCAGCGGCGAAGCCGGGCTGCGCCCGGGAGACCTGGTGTCGTTCGGGCTCTCCCATCCGTGCACGGCCTTCGACAAGTGGCGCGTCATCCCCGTGGTGGACGACGACGACGTCGTGATTGATTTGATCAATACGTATTTCTGATCTTCCGGAGCGGTGACAATGGCTGGCAAGCAGGAGATCCGTACGGCCGAGGGCGCCCCGCCGATCGGGCCGTACTCGCAGGGCGTGGTGGCCGGCGACTTCCTCTACACCTCGGGCATGGGGCCGCTCGACCCCGCGACCGGCGAGGTCGTGGGCGACGACGTGGCGGCCCAGACGCACCGGACCATGCGCAACCTGGGGGCCGTGCTGGAGGCCCACGGCCTGACGTTCGACGACGTGGTGAAGGCGACGGTCCACCTGCAGAACCTGAAGGAGGACTTCGCCGCGTTCAACGAGGTCTACCAGACCTACTTCACCCGGCCCTACCCGGTGCGCACCACCGTGGGCTCCGATCTCCTGGACATCCTCGTCGAGATCGACTTCGTGGCGTACACGGGCCGCTGACGATGGACAGCGCCCTGTACGTCTTCGTCGAGGACCTGCGCGCGGAGGGCGTGCGCGGGCTGCTCGACCGGGCCTCGGCGTACGGCGTGCGAGGCGTCGCGGTGGCCGCGGCCTACCACCAGGCGAGGGACGTGACCCCGCACGCCGCCTCGCGGCTGACGCTGCGCCGCGACGGCGTCCACTTCCCGCCGCCGGACGACCTGTTCGGCGGGCTGCGCCTGGCCCCGCCCGTGCAACCGGGCGCGGAGGACCGGCCCCTCGACGAGCTGCGCCGCGCCTGCGCCGAGCGGGGGATGCGGCTGCACGGCTGGACGGTGTTCCTGCGCAACGCCACGATCGGCCTGGCCTGCCCGGACGTGACCGTGGAGAACTGCTTCGGCGACCACGGCTCCCCGGCCGACCTGTGCCCCTCGCACCCCGACGTGCGGGCGTACGCGGTGGCGCTGGCACGGGCCGTCGCGCGGCAGGGGGTGGACACGGTCGTCGCGGAGTCGCTGCACTTCGGGCCCTTCACCTGTGATCGGTGCTCCGTGGCGCTCGGTCCGATGGACGCCTTCCTGTTCGGCCTGTGCTTCTGCGCCCACTGCGTGCGCCGGGCCGCCGACCTCGGGGTGAACGCCGAGGTGGCCAGGCAGGAGTGCGCCAGGATCGTCGCAGGCGTGCTCGACGGCGATCCTCCCGCGGAGGGCGAGGTCACGCGGGCGGCGCTGACGGCCTACGCCGGGCCGGAGGCGGTGGCGTACGCGCGGGCCCGCTCCGAGAGCGTCACGTCGCTGGTCGGCGAGGTCGCGGCGGCCGTGCGGGCCGAGGGCGCACGGCTGACGTTCACGGACGCGACGGGCGCGGTCAAGGGCCAGGCGCACGGGCTGCCCTCGGCCGGTCTGGCCGCGCACGACTCCTGGCAGCTCGGGATCGACCTGGTGGCGCTCGGCGACCTGGTCCCGTCGTTCGCGGTCCTCGGGTACGCCAGGGACCCCGCCCGGGTGGCCGACGACGTCGCGGCCTACCGCCGGTCCGTGGGCAAGAACCCCGAGCTGAGGGTCGTGCTGCGCCCCGGCGCCCCGGACACCGACTCCGCCGACCGGCTGGCCGCCAAGGTCCGCGCCGCCCGTACGGCGGGGGCCGGGGCCGTCGACTTCTCCGCGTACGGCCTGGCTCCCTTCGACGCGCTCGGCCGCATCACCGAGGCGCTCGCCTGACTCGATGTCACCGGGCGCCCGCCGAACCCCGTTGCAGGCGTGGCGCGTCCGGCATGCCGCCGTGCCGCGCCGTGCGGGTCACCGGCCCGAGGTCGCCGACGGGGGTGTGACCAGGGCGTCCGCGAGGACGGCCAGCCCGGCCGCGACCCGGGCGGTGTCGCACTCCCGCACAACGGCGGTGACGTGCTCGGCCGCGAGCGGGGCGAGCAGCGCGTGGGCGAGGTAGTCGGCGTCCGCGTCCGGTCGCGCCTCGGCCAGCAGGATCGCCAGGTGGCGGTGCCAGAAACGGTAGGCGCCGATCCGGTAGCGGGCGCCCGGGCTCGCGGTCTCCGAGACGCGCAACAGGTCGAGGTGCCCGAAGAGATAGCCGGCGTAGGCCGCCACGAACGCCCGCACCCGGTCGGCGGGTGAGGCGCCGGGCCCCAGCGGCGGCGGCCCGGACAGGATGCGTTCCTGCAGTTCCCGTTCCTTGTCGTCGAGCAGGGCCGCCACGAGTCCCGACTTGTCCCCGAACCGGCGGAACAGCGTGCCCTTGCCCACCCCGGCCTCCGCCGCCACCGCGTCCATCGAGACCGCTTCGACTCCGTGCTCGCGGAACAGCTTCGCCGCCGCCTCCAGCACCCGTCGCCGGTTGCGGGCCGCGTCCGCGCGCTCGCGGGGCGGGTCCGCCATCAGTGAGGTGAGGTCTCTTGACGAACCGGACTGCGGTCCGGTAATTTTCGAGCTGTTCACACAAACGGACTGTAGTCCAGTTACTTGGAGGACGCAATGACCGCTCTCATCAGCAGGGACGAGCTCAAGGCCGCGATCGACGCGGGCGCCGTCACCGTCGTCGACGCGCTCGGCGGCGACTACTACGCCCGGCAGCACCTGCCGGGCGCGATCCCGCTGACGGAGTCCGAGGTCGCCGAGCGGGCCGCGGAACTGTTGCCGGACAAGAACGCCCCGATCGTCACCTACTGCTCGAACCCGTCCTGCCCCAACAGCCAGGCCGTGGCCAACCGGCTGACCGCGCTCGGGTACACCGACGTGCGCAAGTACCGGGAGGGCATCCAGGACTGGGCCGAGGCCGGGCTGCCGGTCGAGTCGCTGACCACGGCGTCCTGACCACGGCGTCCTGACCACGGCGTCCTGACCGCCGGGATCGCTCAGGCGGAGTCCCGGACGACGAGTTCGGTCGGGAGGATCACGGGGGCCGCCGGGCCGCCCTGGAACAGCCCCAGCAGCAGCCGGACCATCGCGGCGGCCTGCTCGATGATCGGGTGCCTGATCGTGGTCAGCGGGGGCTCGGTGTAGCGGGCCGCCTCGATGTCGTCGAACCCGACGACCGCCACGTCGTCAGGCACCCGGCGGCCCGCCTGACGCAGGGTCTGCAGCGCCCCGATGGCCATGAGGTCGTTGGCGACGAAGACGGCGTCCAGGTTCGGGTCGTCCTGCAGCAGGTGGCGCATCGCGACGGCGCCGGACTCCCGGGTGAAGTCGCCGACGGCGACGATCGACCGCCGGTCGGACTCGCGCAGCGCGTCGCGGTAGCCCGTGAGCCGGTCCTGGCCGCCGATCATGTCCTGCGGCCCGGCGATCGTGGCGATGCGCCGCCGTCCGCTGTCCAGCAGGTGGCGCACCGCCTTCATCGCGCCGCCCACGTTGTCGTTGTCCACGTACGGCAGGGGCACCGGCACCGCCGGCCTGCCGTACGAGACGGCGGGGACGCCCATCCGCGCGATGGCGGCGGGCAGCGGGTCGGCGCCGTGCATCGAGATCAGCATGACCCCGTCGACGTGACCGCTGGCGATGTAGCGCTCGATCCTCGCGTGGCTCTGGGCCGAGCCGCCGAGCATGAGCACGACCTGACGGTCGGCGGCCTCGAGTTCCAGACTGGCCGAGCGGATGACGGTGGAGAACATCGGGTCCTCTGAGAAGACCCTGGTCGGCGGCTCCGACACGACCAGCGCGATCGAGTCGGTCCGCTGGGTGACGAGGCTGCGCGCCGCCGAGTTGGGCACGTATCCCAGCTCGTCCACGGCGCGCATCACGGCATCCCGGATCTGCGGCGTCACCGTCATCTGCCCGTTGACGACCCGGGAGACGGTGGCGCGGGACACCCCTGCCCGCGCCGCCACCGCCTCCAGAGTGGGTCGCTTCATCCATTCCCCCTTTGTGGTGCCTGACGATCAAGCGTTCGTCAGGCACTCCCCAGCCCGTTGCGTGCGATGACGTCTCGATACCACAGCGCGCTGTCCTTGGGAACGCGTCGCTGGGTCTCGAAGTCGACGTACACGATGCCGAACCTCTTGTGGTAGCCGTAGGCCCACTCGAAGTTGTCCAGGAGAGACCATACGAGATAACCCCTCAGGTCCGCTCCCGCGGTTATCGCGGCGTGCGCCGCCCGCAGGTGTCCGTCGAGGTAGCCGATCCGGTCGTCGTCGTGCACCCGATCGCCGTCGGGCCGGTCGTCGAAGGCCGCGCCGTTCTCCGTGACGAGCAGCCCGACCTCGGGATAGTCGCGCGACAGCCGTACGAGCAGGGTCTCCAGGCCGGACGGCTCGATGGGCCAGTCCATCGCGGTCGTCGGGCCGGTCGGCGGCTCGAACCGGACGCCCTCGGTGCCGGGGAAGGCGGGGTTGGCCGGCTCGCCCGGCCGGGCCGACACGAAGGACGGGTTGTAGTAGTTGATGCCGAGCAGGTCGATCGGCTGGTGGATGACGTCCAGGTCGCCGTCGCCGATGTGGCCGAGGCCGCCGTGGCGTGCGGCGATCTCCAGCATCTCCTCCGGGTAGCGCCCCCGCAGCGCCGGGTCGAGGAACTGCCGGTTCATCAGCGCGTCCACCCGGGCGGCCTCCTCCCGGCCATCGTCGGTCTGGATGATCGGCGCGAGGTTGAGGGTGAGCGCGATCTCGGCGGCCCCGGCGGCGCGCAGGGACTGCGCCGCCAGCCCGTGGCCGAGCAGCAGGTGGTGGGCCGCGCGGAACGCGGCCGCCGGGTCGCGCCTGCCCGGGGCGTGGACGCCGGAGCAGTAGCCGAGGAAGGCGGCCACCCACGGCTCGTTCAGTGTGGTCCACGTGCGGACGCGGTCGCCGAGCCGCTCGTGCACGACGGCGGCGTAGTCGGCGAAGCGCTGAGCCGTGTCCCGTACGGCCCAGCCGCCGGCGTCCTCCAGCGCCTGCGGCAGGTCCCAGTGGTAGAGCGTGGGGTAGGGCGTGATGCCGTGGGCGAGCAGTTCGTCCACCAGGCGGTCGTAGAAGCCGAGGCCGGCGGCGTTGACCCGCCCCGCCCCGGTGGGCAGGATCCGGGGCCAGGCCACCGAGAACCGGTAGGCCGCCAGGCCCAGGCCGGTCATGAGCCGGACGTCGTCGGCGTACCGGTGGTAGTGGTCGCAGGCGACGTCGCCGGTGTGGCCGTCGGCCACGTTGCCCGGGACCTTCGAGAACGTGTCCCAGATCGACGGACCCCTGCCGTCCTCGGCGGCGGCGCCCTCGATCTGGTAGGACGCCGTGGCGGCGCCCCAGACGAAGCCGTCAGGGAAGACCAACTTGGACGATCCGGTCCCCCGAGCAGCCATGGTCGTCGCGGTCATCCCTTCACAGCTCCCTGCATGATTCCTCCGATGATCTGTTTGCCGAGCAGGACGAAGATGAGCACCAGCGGCAGGGTCGCCACCGCCGTGCCCGTGAGGCCGAGCGTGAAGTCCCGCACGTAGCCGCTGGCGAGCTGCGACAGCGCGACCTGCACGGTTGGATTGTCGGGGGTGAGGACGACCAATGGCCAGAAGTAATCATTCCAGGCCGTCATGAACGTGAGCATTCCGAGCACCGCCGCCGCCGGCCGTGCGGCCGGGAGCACGACGTGCCAGAACAGCCGGGCCGTGCTGCACCCGTCGATCCGGCCGGCCTCCAGCAGCTCGGTGGGCAGCGCGCGGCTCAGGTACTGCGTCATGAAGAACACGCCGAACGCGTTGACCAGCGCCGGGACGATCACGGCGTACATCGTGCCGGTCCACTCCAGCTTGATCATCAGCATGTAGAGCGGGATGATGCCGAGCTGCGTGGGGACCATCATCGTCACGACGGTCATCAGCAGGAGCGCGTTGCGCCCGCGGAAGCGCAGCTTGGCGAACGCGAAGCCGGCCAGCGTGGAGAAGAACATCACCGACACCGTGATCGTCCCCGCGACCACGAACGAGTTGAGCAGCGCCAGCGCGAACGGCGCGGTGTCGAAGACCCGCTGCACGTTGGCGAAGAAGTTGCCGCCGGGCAGCAGCGGCGGCGGAACCTCGGCCAGCGCCGCGTTGTCGTGCGAGGCGACGATCACACTCCAGTAGACCGGGAACGCAGAGAAGAACGCCACCGCGACGAGGGTGAGATAGGTGAGCGGATGCCCGCGTAGCGCTCTAGACATCGAGGCCTCCCCGCATGCGCCGGACGACGAGATAGTTGAATCCCACGACCACCACCACGAGGAGGAACATCATCCACGCCGCCGCCGAGGCGTAGCCGAACTCGAAGCTGCGGAAACCCTTCTCGTACAGGTAGAGGGCGAGGGTCTGGAACTGGCGGTCGGTGCCGCCGGTGGCCGCCGCGCCGTTGCTGACCTGCGCGCCGAACAGCAGCGGCTCGGCGATGATCTGCATCGACCCGATCGTGGTGACGATGACCGTGAAGATGACGGTCGGCCGGATCATCGGGAGCGTGATGCCCCACAGCTGCCGGAAGCTGGACGCGCCGTCGAGGGTCGCCGCCTCGTAGATCTCCTTGGGCACGGCCTGCATGGCGGCGAGGTAGATGAGCGCGTTGTAGCCGGCCCACCGCCACATGATCATGACGGCGATGGCAACGTGCGAGCTGGCCACGCCCGCCTGCCAGTTGATCCGGCCGAACCCGAGCCAGTCGAGCACCATGTTGATCAGGCCGAAGTCGCGCCCGAACAGCTGGCTGAAGATGACCACCACGGCCACCACGCTGGTCACGTTGGGCAGCAGGAGCGTGATGCGGAACAGCGTCTGCGCCCGCAGCGGCCGGTTCAGCAGGTGCGCGAGCACGAGCGCGAGCAGCAGCTGCGGCACCGCCGACAGGACGCCGATCGACAGCGTGTTGAACGCCGCGTTCCAGAAGTAGCCGTCGGCGAACAGCGCGGTGTAGTTGTCCAGGCCGATGAACGGGTTGTCGCTGCTCAGCAGGTTCCAGTCGTGCAGCGACACCCAGGCCGTGTAGATGAGCGGGAAGATGCCGAAGGCGGCGAAGAGCAGGAAGAACGGCGCGACGTACGCGTACGGCGAGGCCTGCCGGTCCAGCCGGTGCAGCCGGGAGCGCCAGCCCGCCGCCGTCTTCGCGGGTGCGGGAGTTCGCGAGGCGGCCGGAGGGCCGCCGGGGGAGGGCGTCACGGTCCGCACGGACCCGCCCGGGGGTGTTGCCATGGGAGATCTCCTCGGGGAGGGCAGACACGACCTGAACAGGGCCCCCGGGCGCGGTCGCCGGGGGCCCTGCCGGCGACGGACTACTTGATCGCCTCCAGGTCCTTGAGGACCTGGGCCCACGCCTCGTCGGGCGACTGCTTGCCCTGCTCGACCCGGCCGATGCCGTTGCCGATGGCCGTGCGCACGTCGCCCTCGCGGGGGCCGAGGTGCTGCGGCTTGAGGTTCTTCGCGGCGTCGGAGTAGATCTTGCCGACGGGGGCGTCGTTGAAGAAGTCCTTCGTGAAGTTCTGGATGTCGGGCTGCTCGTACAGCGAGGGGATCGACGGGAAGTTGCCGATCGCCTTGAACACCGCGGCCTGGTTCTGCGCCGAGGTCAGGAACTCGATCAGCTCTGCGGCCTCCTTGGGGTGCTTGCTCTGCTTGGGCACCGTGAGGTGGGAGCCGCCGGAGTTGCCCGCGCCGCCGGGGACGGTGGCGATGTCCCACTTGCCGGCCGAGTCCTTGGCCTGGTCCTGGATGTAGGCGGTCATCCACGCGGGGCAGATCACGGTCGCGAACGAGCCCTTGGCGAAGCCGGTGTTCCACTCGGGGGTGAAGGCCCCGATCTTGGCGGACAGGTCGGCGTCGATCATCTGGATCGACAGGTCCCATGCCTTCTTCACGTCGGGGTTGGTGGCGACGACGATGTTGTCCTGCGCGTCGTACACGCCGACCGGGGCCTGGGCGATGATGGCGCGGAAGATCTCGCCGGGGCTGTCGAAGAACTTGGCGTCCTTGGGCGCCTTGGCGGCGAACTTCCTGCCGGTCTCGATGTACTGCTCCCAGGTGGGCCACAGGGCCGACACCTCGTCGCGCTTGCTCGGCAGGCCGGCCTTCTCGAACAGGTCGGTCCGGTAGCACATGGCCAGGCCGCCGACGTCGGTGCCGAGGCCGAGGAGCGCGCCGCCCGGGGCCAGGCCCTGCTGCCACTTCCAGTCGAGGTACTCGCCCTGGCGCTTGTCGAGGCCGTACTGCTTGAGGTCGGTGAACCTGTCGGGCTGCGAGGTGAACTGGCTGATGTAGCCCACCTCGATCGCCTCGACGTCCGCGGCGCCCGCCCCGGTGGCCAGGTGCGCGGCGAGGTTCGTGTGGTGGTCGGCGAACGCCGCCTGGCGCTCCTCGATCTCGACGTTCGGGTGCGTCTTCTTGAACTCCTCGTACAGCGGCTTGAAGCCGAAGTCGCCGAAGAGGCCGACGCTGAGTTTGACCTTCTCGGTGGACTGGCCGCCGCCGGTCCCGGTGCCGGATCCGCCTCCGCCGCACGCCGTGAGCGTGAGCAGGGAGGCGGCGAGCATGGGGGCGACGAACCGGACGGCCCGGCGGCCCGGGTAGGGAGTGCCCATGAACCCTCCTAGGGTCCCATATAAAATCGATCTTGAAGAGAGCGCTCTCGCACAAGAGTGGGAGTCGGCTGTGAGGTCGTCAAGGGCTGGATCAGTAACGATTCCCGTTATCTCCGAAGGACGAAACCGCTGGTGAGAGCGCTCCCACGACTATTCGCGCAGCGTGCGGGCGTCCTGTCGCGGGCCGGTGCGAGGGGCGGCCGGGGCGCGGATCGATCGCCGGGCCGTGGGCCGAGGGCGAAGAGAGAGCGTTTTCTCGATCTCCGTGAAACTTTCTCTCCGCGTTGACAAGGGGTTGCAACCCGCTTAGCGTCAGCGGCGCTGAGAGCGCTTCCAGCGATGCTGCCGGATCACGGGCCGGCAGGAGTTCCGCCTCCCGCAGTCGTTGACCCCCCAGCGGAGGTCGCACATGCCATTCCGTCCCGTCAGGACCCTCGGCCTCGCCGTCCTGACCGCCCTCACCCTGTCCCTGCCCGCCCTGCCCGCCGGCGCCGCCACGGTCCCGGTCGGCGCGGGCGGCTACACCACCGACCTGCCCGCCGGAGCCGGCGGGCCCGCCGACTCCAATGGCTCCCCGGTCACGCCCAAGGTCACCTCGAACGTCACCCGCAAGGTGCCCACCAACGACTGGTGGTCGTCGCTCGCCTTCCAGCGGTACGCGGGGAACCCGTACTCCGAGAACATGTACGGCCACCCGCTGACCTTCCGCGCGGTGGCCGGCGGGCTGGAGGTGAGCTACCCCACCACGCCGCTGATCAGCTCCGACGGCCGGCAGTACGAGTTCCCGCACGCCCGCGACCTCACACTCGGCGTGACCGGCCTGAACTCGCCCGACACCAAGGTGGACGACTGGTCCGACTGGACCGTCACGCCGTACTGGTCGGACGGCGCGCGCTCGCTGAAGGCGACCATCGGGCACGGCCTGCCGTACGTCCACGCGACGCCGAGCGGCGGCGACGCCCGGGTCGCGTTCGTGGCCACGCCCACGGTCTGGGCCGACCGGGGCAACGTCCTCGGCGTCACCGTGAACGGCCATCACTACGGGATCTTCGGGCCGTCGGGCACCGACTGGAGCCTCAGCGGCACGGTGGCGACCGACGCGCTCGGCGGGAAGAACTACTTCTCGGTCGCCGTGCTGCCCGACGCGTCCGCCTCGACCCTCGACCTGTTCGCGAAGTACGCCTTCAGCTTCGTCACCGGCACGAGGGTCACCTGGTCGTACGACGAGGCGTCGGCGCGGCTCACCACCACCTACACCGCGACCACCTCGGCCAAGGAGGGCACGCAGACCGGCACGCTGCTGGCGCTCTACCGCCACCAGTGGCTGGCCACGAACAGCCCGCTGACGTCGTACGCCTACGTCTCGCCGCGCGGCACGATGAAGCTGCGCGAGGGCACGTCGTTCAGCACCGTCCAGACGTTCCACGGGGTGCTGCCGTCGCTGCCCGACCTCGGCGCGTACGACAGGACCAGGCTCGGGAGCTACGTCAGGCAGGAGGCGAACGCGGCCGACCCGTGGAAGGGCGCGACCGACACCTACTGGACCGGCAAGGCCCTCGGCCGGCTGGCCCAGCTCGTGCCGATCGCCGACCAGCTCGGCGACACCGCCTCACGCGACAAGCTGCTCGGCCTGCTGAAGGGCGAGCTGGAGAGCTGGTTCACGGCCGGGGGAGCCGAGCAGTTCCGCTACGACGCCACCTGGGGCGTGCTCACCGGCTACCCGGCCTCGTACGGCAGCGACACCGAGGTCAACGACCACCACTTCCACTACGGCTACTACCTGATGGCCGCCGCGACCGTGGCGAGGTACGACTCGTCCTGGGCGGCGAGCTGGGCGCCGATGGCCAAGCTCCTGGCCGCCGACGCCGACAACGGGGACAGGTCGGAGACCCGGTTCCCGTTCCTGCGCAACTTCGACCCGTACGCCGGCAACGGCTGGGCGTCGGGACACCAGGGGTTCGCGGCGGGCAACAACGAGGAGTCGTCGTCGGAGGCGATGAACTTCGCGACCGGGGCGATACTCCTCGGCGCGGCGACGGGGGACACCGCCCTGCGCGACCTCGGCGTCTACCTCTACACGACCCAGTCGTCGGCGATCGCGCAGTACTGGTTCGACAAGGACGACGCGGTCTTCCCGGCCGGGTTCGGGCACGACACGGCCGGCATGGTCTGGGGCTCCGGCGCGGCGTACTCGACCTGGTGGACGGCCAACCCCGAGGAGATCCACGGGATCAACATGCTGCCGGTCACCGGCGGGTCGCTCTACCACGGGCTCTACCAGGACGACGTGAGGCAGAACCTGTCCGAGATGGAGGCGAACAACGGCGGCCCGGCCGTCGAGTGGAAGGACGTCGTCTGGCAGTTCCGGGCGCTGGCCGACCCGGCCGCGGCGAAGAGCGCGTGGGACGCCGGATACACGACGCTGGCGCCCGAGTCGGGGGAGTCGCTGGCGCACACCTACCACTGGATCTACAACCTGGCCAGGATGGGCACGGTCGACCCCGGCGTGACGGCCGACAGCCCGACCGCCGCCGTCTTCGCGAGCGGCTCCACCCGGACGTACGTCGCGCACAACTTCGGCACGTCGGCCAGGGTCGTGAGGTTCTCGGACGGCAGGACCCTGACCGTGCCGGCCCGATCCACGGCGACCAGCGCGGGCGGGTCCACCTCGCCCTCCCCGTCACCCTCGCCGTCCCCGTCCCCGTCGCCTTCCCCTTCGGGATCCCCGTCGCCCGCTCCGGGCGGGGTGGACGCCCGCTCGACCATCCAGGCCGAGGCGTACCAGGCGCAGAGCGGCACGCAGGTGGAGACGACGCAGGACGCCGGCGGCGGGCAGAACGTCGCCTACATCGGCAACGGCGACTGGCTGCGCTACGACAACGTCGACTTCGGGCCGACGGCGGCGCGGCAGTTCAGGGCCAGGGTCGCCTCCGGCGCGGCGGGCGGCGTGAGCGGCCTCGTACAGGTGCGGCTCGACAGCCCGACGGCGACCCCGATCGGCGACTTCGCCCTCGGCAACACCGGCGGCTGGCAGAGCTGGACGACGATCCCCGCGAACATCACGGGCGTCACCGGCAGGCACACCGTCTACATCACCTTCAGCAGCGGCCAGCCGGCCGACTTCGTCAACCTCAACTGGTTCACGTTCGCCACGTCCTGATGAACGGTCCTGACGGACGACGACCGCGGCGGGTGGCATGCCGGGAACGGCGTGCCGCCCCAGCGGCGGCTTTCAGCCGGTCGCGCGTCCCAGGCTCTCGCGGTACCGCTGGGGGCTCACGCCGTGTTCCCGCTTGAAGGCCGAGCTCAGCGCGAAGGCGGTGCCGTACCCCACCCGGCGGGCCACCGTCTCCAGCGTCGCGTCCGTCTCACGCAGCAGGTCGGCCGCCTGCGCCAGCCGCAGCCCGGTCAGGTAGGCCATCGGCGGCTCGCCGACGAGTCTCCCGAACCGCTGCGCCAGCGCGGCGCGGGAGACCCCCGCCCGGCCCGCCAGCTCGGCGACCGTCCAGGGACGGGCCGGATCGGCGTGCAGCATCCGCAACGCCGGCCCCACCACCGGGTCGCCGTGCGCGCGGTACCAGCCCGGGGCCTGCGCGTCGGGGCGGGAGAACCAGGTCCGCAGCACGGCGATCAGCAGCAGGTCGAGCAGGCGGTCGAGCACCACCTCCTGACCCGGCTCGTCCTTGACGATCTCGCGGCCGAGCAGCGTGACCAGGGAGCCGTCCCAGGAGTCGCCGCGCAGCACCAGCAGTGCCGGCAGCGCCGCCAGCAGCCGATGGGTGACCGCGCCGCGCATCTGATAGGTGCCGATGAGCATCACGGCCGAGCCGTCCGGGTCGTTGCCCCAGTTGCGCGTGCCCAGGTCCATCTCCGCCGACATGCCGCGGCCGTCCGGCGTGGTGCAGACCTGCCCGGGGTGGATCACGACCCGCGGCGCGGTCGCGGGGTCGTCGGCGACCGTGTAGTGGCCGGGACCGCGCACGACCGCCACGTCGCCGGGCCCCACCCGTACGGCCCGGTCGCCGTCCGGGGTGATCCACGCCTGGTCGCGCACCATCGCGACCAGGCACAGCGGCGCCTCGTCCTGGATCCGCACGGACCAGGGCGGGCTGAGTGTCGCCCGCAGCAGGAACGCCCCGCGCGCCCGGGGCCCGTCCAGGAGATCGGCCAGCGCGTCCATGCCGGGAATCGTAGACGCCCGGATATGCGGCCGAGATCCTCGACGATGTCGCCCGGAGCGGCCGGCCGGTTCACTGATGACCATGATGTACCTCCTCGCCGCCGCCTCCGCCGCCCTGTCCACGCTCATGACCGCCGGGATGGCGGGCACGTTCTTCGGGTTCTCGGTGGGCGTCATGCCGGGACTGAACGCGATGCCGGCCTCCTCGGCTATCGACGCGATGAACGCGATCAACGTCAAGATCCAGAACCCGGTGTTCCTGGCGGCGTTCGTCCTCGCCCCGGTCGCCGCCGCCGGGGCGGGTGCCTTCCTGCTGGCCACCCCTCACTCCGGCGCGGCCTGGCCGTTCTTCGCCGCGGCCGCGGTCTACGCGGCCGGCGTGATCCTGACGACGGCCGCGGTGAACGTGCCGATGAACGACGCCCTGGCCGCCGCGGCGGCCCACGGCGACCTGACCGAGACCGCCGCGCGGCTCTGGTCGGACTACTCGTCCCGGTGGACCACCTGGAACACCTGGCGGGCCGTGGCCGGCGGGGTGAGCCTGCTGCTGATGGGGTACGGCGCCTACCGCTGGGGCCGGGGCTCCTGACCGGGCCGCGTCCCGATCCTGAAGTAGCCCCACGAGTTCCGGTGCCCAGACCCCTGAGGGCGGGCACCGGCATGTCCGCGACGAGAGACGGCGATCGGCCTCTTGCAGGAGAGCGCTCTCCGTTGGAGCCACTCACTGGGAATGTGGCCGAGAGAACGCTCTCTCGAATTTCACAGACCCTCTTGACGCCAGTGAGACCCAGAGGGGACAGTGGCGCTCAAGTGGTCCGCGGTCGCGGTGCGCGGGCTCTCACGGCCCCCTCCGGACGCCGCCGTCCGGCCTTCCGGCAGACGTCTGCCGTCTCCACTCCGTGAGGCCGCCCGCACCCCCCATCCCCCCGCCGCGACGACCGGACCGAGGAGAGAGGTACTCATGCGTGTGCTCCACTCCCCATGGCGGCGCTCGATGCTGGCGTTGCTCGCCGCGGCCGCCGCGGTCATGGCCCTCGCCGTACGGCCCGCCGACGCGTCCGTCCCGGGGACGCCGTCCGGCTGGTCGCTGGTCTGGTCGGACGACTTCACCGGCGCGGCCGGATCGCTCCCGTCGTCCACCAACTGGATCATCGACACCGGCCACTCCTACCCCGGAGGCCCCTCGAACTGGGGCACCGGCGAGATCCAGAACTACACGGCCAACCCCGCCAACGTCAGCCTGGACGGCTCCGGCAACCTGCGCATCACCCCGATCGGCAGCGGTCAGAACTGGACCTCCGCCCGCATCGAGACCCGTCGTACGGACTTCAAGCCCGCGGCCGGGCGGATCCTGCGCATCGAGGGCCGCATCCAGATGCCGAACGTCACCGGCAACGCCGCCCTCGGCTACTGGCCGGCCTTCTGGGCGCTGGGCTCGCCGTACCGCGGCAACTACCAGAACTGGCCCGCCATCGGCGAGTTCGACATCATGGAGAACGTCAACGGCATCAACTCAGTCTGGGGCGTGCTGCACTGCGGCGTGAACCCCGGCGGGGCGTGCGGCGAGACCAACGGCATCGGCGCGAGCCGGGCCTGCCCGGGCTCGACCTGCCAGTCGGCCTTCCACACCTACCGCTTCGAGTGGGACCGCAGCATCACCCCCAACCAGCTCCGCTGGTACGTGGACGGCCAGCAGTTCCACAGCATCAGCCAGAGCCAGCTCGACGCCACGACCTGGTCGAACATGACCTCCCACGCCGGTTACTTCATCCTGCTCAACGTCGCCATGGGCGGCGGCTTCCCCAACGGCGTCGCCGGGTTCTCCACACCGACCTCCGCCACCGTGTCCGGACGGCCCATGGTGGTCGACTACGTGGCCGTGTGGCAGAGCGGAGCCACCAGCAGCCCGTCGCCGAGCTCGCCCCCGCCGGGTGGCGTGGACGCCCGCTCGACCATCCAGGCGGAGAACCACCAGGCGCAGAGCGGCACGCAGGTGGAGACGACCCAGGACACCGGCGGCGGCCAGAACGTCGCCTACATCTCCAACGGCGACTGGCTGCGCTACGACGGCGTCGACTTCGGCTCGACGGCGGCGCGGCAGTTCAAGGCCAGGGTCGCCTCCGGTGCGGCGGCCGGCGTGAGCGGCCTCGTACAGGTGCGGCTCGACAGCCCGACGGCCACTCCCATCGGCGACTTCGCCGTCGGCAACACCGGTGGCTGGCAGACGTGGACGACCATCCCGGCCAACATCGCGCCGACGACCGGCACCCACACCGTCTACCTCACCTTCAGCAGCGGCCAGCCGGCCGACTTCGTCAACCTCAACTGGTTCACGTTCGCCACGTCGTGAGCTCGCCCGGGCGGGGGCCGCGGTGGTCCCCGCCCGTGGACCACGAGTGGCGTCATTCGGTGGGTGTGACGGTCTCCGGCGACGCCGTCTCGCTGGGTGTCGCGGGCGCGGTCGGGGTCTGCGGGGCCCCCGTCGGGGGCGCTCCACCGCCGCCGTGGCCCGGCAGCGCCGGCCGGCTCGCGTCCGCGACGATGATCGCCTTCGGGCTGTTCCCGGTCGTGCCCACGACCCAGACCTGGTCGCCCTGCCGGATGCCCTGCAGACCCTTGTAGTCGGCGACGATCCTGGTCGACTCGTCGACCGTGTAGGCGCGGCCGTTCACCGTGAGGGTGCTGCCCTGCAGCGAGTCCACGGCGCCCGTCTGGCTGGTGAAGGTCTGGTAGTCGCCGGACGGGCTGGGCTGTGCCTGTGCCCCGGCCGGTCCGAGCTGGAGCAGAGCGAGGTCGGTCATGCCGAACTGCTCCGGGCCCGGCCGCATCTGGGCCGCCTGGGCGTACCGCGGCTGGTCCTGACCGGGAGCGCCGGCCGCGGCGAGGCCGGCGCCGGTGGCGACAGCGAGCGCCGCGGCGACTCCGAGAAGGAGCCGGGGCCGCTTGACGTGAGGTTTCGGCGGCTTGCTGGAAGTGGTCATCGGTGTGCTCCCTCCACTCCGCGCCGGGCACGGCATGACGCGGTGCGGCCTGACGTGGCCGGCGCGGCTGGGATGTGCGCGAATGACGTGAGCGGACGTGACCGCGGCGGGTCCTGGAACGTCCGCGGGAAAGATGGGCCGGGCGCACGCGGCCGCGCATGGAGCGCGCGGCGCCGGCGAGCCCGTCGAGGCCGCCACGGGCGTGCCCGCCCGGGCCGCCCGATCGATCCGCCCGATCCGCCTGGTCAGCCGCCGGTGAGCGCCGGTCGGCCTGCCTTCGGATCCCCTGGCCGCCCTACCCCATCGAGTACGGCGCTCACCGCCCGCGCGGTAAAGCCATCGTCCAGAGGCAATTGCCGGAATACCACCCGCAGCCAGACCGCGCCGGCGAGCAAATCCATGATCGTCATCGGGTCGGCGTCATCGCCGATCTCGCCGCGTTCCCGGGCCCGCTCGAAGATCGGGCGCTCCCGGGCGAACCGGCCGGCGAAGAAGCCCTTGGCCGCCGCCGCCAGTTCGGGGTTGTTGGCGGCGGCCCCGAGCGCCGCGACGGCGATGTCCGCCGCTGGGGGAGTGGTGACCAGCCGCGCCAGGTCGTCCAGCAGCGCGTGGAGGTCGCCACGGAGGCTGCCGGTGTCGGGCACGTCGAAGTCGAGCGCCCGCGCCTCCACCAGCGCCGTGCCGAGCAGGGCGGCCTTGGACGGCCACCACCGGTAAATCGTCGTCTTGTTGACCCCCGACCGTTCGGCCACGCCCTCGATGGTCAGGCCTTCGTACCCCTTCTCCGCCAGCAGCAGCAGCGTGGCGTTCAGGATGTCGTCCTTCTTGCGTGGGGCCATGCCGGGAGCCTACTGCAACGCGCCGTTGTGTTTTACTGGATGAGTGCAACGCAACGGTGCGTTGTTTTAAGGAGGTGTGTCATGAGCCTGCCGGTGGTCTTCGTCCACGGCACACGCGTGAGCGGCACGATGTGGACCCCGGTCCGGGCGCTGCTGCGGGCCCCGTCCGCAGCGCCCGACCTGCCCGGTCACGGTCGCCGACGCGGCCGGCCGTACGACACGGAGGCGGCCTGCGACGTCGTGGCGGATGCGATCACCGGCCTGGGCGGCCGGGCGCTCGTCGTGGGGTTGTCCCTCGGCGGTTACGTCGGCATCGCCGCCGCCGCACGGCATCCCGGCCTCGTCGCGGGCCTGGTGGCGATGGGGTGCACGACGCGCCCAAACCAGCCCATCGCGCACGCCTACCGGTTCCTGGGGCGCCTGGCCTCCCGCAACCCGGAGCGGGCCGACCGGGTCAGTCGTTTCGCGCTGCGCCGGATGCTGCCGGGCGCCGCCGGCGAGGCCATGATCGAAGGCGGACTGAGCAGCGAGGTCGTGGCGCCCGTCATAGCGGCGGTCACCGCGGAGGACCCTCTCGCCTCCCTGGCGGCCTATCCCGGGCGGGTCTGGCTGGTGAACGGCGCCCGCGACCCGTTCCGGGCCGACGAGCAGGCGTTCCTGCGGGCCTGCGCCAACGGCAGCCTCACGCACGTGCCGGGCCGGGGTCATCTGACCGTGCTCGCCGACCCCGCCTGGCTCGCCCGTTTCGTCGACGCCGCCGCCGAGACCATCTCCGGCTGCCCGGCCTGATCACCCCCGCGCCGTACGCCCGGCTCCGCCGAGCGCGGCGACGAGGGCGAGCGCCAGGTAGACCAGCCCCGAGGCGTACCTGAGCGTGCTCGCGCGCAGCCGCCTCCCGAGCGACCCGGCGGTGAGCGCGTACGCGAGGTCGGAGGCCAGCCCGATGACGGCGATCACCAGGCCGAGAAGCAGGACCTGCCCCGGCACGTCGCCCGAGGGGTCCACGAACTGGGGCAGGAACGCCAGGAAGAACAGCACGGTCTTGGGATTCAGCACGTTGACCACGACGCCTTCGAGGAAGACCCGGCGCAGCGGCTGCGGCCTCGGCTCGTCGCCGCCGGTGCCCCGGCGGGTCAGGGCGCGGACGCCGAGATAGACCAGATAGGCGACGCCGGCCCACTTCACCGCGGCGAACAGCGCCGCGGACCGCGCGAGCAGATAGGACAGCCCGGCCGCCGCGGCGGCGATGTGGACCAGCGTGCCCGTCTCCACGCCCAGGGCCGAGGCGACCCCGGCGCGGCGGCCCTGGGTGACTCCCCGGGCGGCGATGTAGAGATGGTTGGGCCCAGGCACGGCCACCAGAGCGGCCGAGGTCGCCGTGAAAACCAGGAACGTCGAAGTATCGATCACGCTTGCCGAGGCTAGAAGCGTTCCGTCCCGTGTTCCCGGGCCAATCGGCCGCCGTGTGCGTGGACCAATCCGCTCATAGCGAGCCGGGGCCCTTGGCGAGGTCCCGTACGTTCTGGATCAGCTCGGCCGGGTCGAACGGCTTGGTGAGATAGGCGTCGACACCGACGTCGTATCCCCGCCTGCGGTCGTCCTCCTGGGCCCGGGCCGTGATCAGCATGACCTTGATGTGCCGGGTGCTCGGGTCCTCCCGCAACCGCCTGGCCGTCTCCCAGCCGTCCAGACGCGGCATCATCACGTCGAGCGTGATCACATCGGGATCCACGTCGTGGACGCGGTCCAAGCAGTCCTGCCCGTCGTAGGCGGTCTCGACCTCGAACCCCTCCAGGGTCAGGTTCACCGCTATGAGCTGCCGGATGACCTCGTCGTCATCCACGACCAGCACGCGTCCCAGAAGCTCGCTCACGGCGGCAAAGCTAGCAATGAGACGGGGTGGGCGCGCGGTTTTCGCTGATCTACGGGCGCACACTCCCGGGCGGCCGTATTGATGTGACGAACGGCCTTCAAGTGCTGGTAGCCTTATCAGCGGTTGAGCCCCCTTAGCTCAGGGGATAGAGCACCGGCCTCCGGAGCCGGGTGCGCAGGTTCGAATCCTGCAGGGGGCACCAGCAGAAGGGAAACACTTCCCGGCGCCGATCCGCCATCAGGCGGGTCGGCGATTTGCTTTGTGAGCGCCTGCATAGCGGGCAGGTCACCCTCCTTGACGTGATCCTGATCAGGACCTGGTGGGCGTCGCACCGATAGCGGAGCTTCAGGGGCCAGGCGGGCTCGCACACCGGCAGCGCGCTGCTCTCAGTACAGTGGCGGGGTGTCGGGTGAGCAGGTGGGCGTGCGGGCGGACATCTGGATCTGGTCGGTACGGTTGACCAGGACTCGTTCGATCGCGTCCGACGCCTGCCGGGGCGGTCACGTCCGGGTCAACGGGGTGCGGGTCAAGCCCGCGCACGTCGTGCGGGTCGGTGACGAGGTTCGTCTGCGGCACGAGGGGCGCGAACGCGTCGTGGTCGTCTCCCGCGTCATCACCAAGCGCGTCGGCGCCCCCGTGGCCGCCGAGTGCTACGTCGACAAGAGCCCTCCGCCTCCACCACGCGAGGAGGCCGTGACCGTGGCCGTTCGGGCGCGTGGCGCGGGACGCCCCACCAAACGCGAGCGCCGCAGCATCGACAAGCTGCTCGGGCGCCCGGTAGTGGAAGGGCGGGACCGCCGGACACGCCCGGAGTGAGCGGTCGCCGTCGTGTCGCGCACGACGGGTGAGGAATGCGGTCGGCTACGGAAACTGACGCGGGCTTCGACCGTCAGCCTTCGTGCGGATACAACCGCTGGTGGAGAGCCGACCGACCCGGCGAACCTTCGTGGTCACCGCACCGGCTAGACGAGGTTCGCCTCGTAGGCGGCGATGACCAGATGAACCCTCGTACGGGCGTCTAGCTTCAGCAGCAGGTTGCTGACGTGCGTCTTGACCGTGCTCAGCGTGACGTACAGGGTCTGCGCGATCTCCGCGTTGGACAGGCCGCGCGCCACCAGGACCAGCACCTCCCGCTCGCGTTCGGTGATGTCCAGGTGACGGGCCGGTGAGCTCACGTAACGCTCGATCAGCCGCCGCGTGGCGCTGGGCCCCAGCAGGCAATCGCCGGAAGCGACGGCCCGCACACTCCTGATCAGCTCGGCCGGCGGGGTGTCCTTGAGCAGGAAGCCCGTGGCGCCGGCCTGGAGGGCTCCGTAGACGTACTCGTCCAGGTCGAAGGTGGTCACGATGAGCACGCGGGCCTGCGGATTCGCCGCGCAGATACGGCGCGTGGCCTCGATGCCGTCCATCTCGGGCATCCGCACGTCCATCAGCACCAGGTCGGGCGGCTCGCTCGCGGCGATGGCCACTGCCTGCGTGCCCGTCGCGGCCTCACCGTACACCTGGAACTCCGGCACGCTGTCGATCAGCCGACGGAAACTCGCTCTGACGAGCGCCTGGTCGTCGGCCACCAGCACCTTGATCACAGTGGCAACCTCGCCATCACCCGGAAGCCACGCACCGGGCGGACGCCCGCCTCGAACTCGCCGCCGAAGAGACGCACGCGTTCGCGCAGCCCCGTCAGCCCGTGGCCGTAGGGCCGCTCCCGCGCGTTCCTGCCGTCGTCGGTGACCTCCACGACCAGCTCTTCCTCCTGCCGCTCGATCAGCACCGTCGCCCGCTGGGCCCCGGCGTGCTTGAGCACGTTGGTCAGCGCTTCCTGCACAATGCGGTAGACCGTGAGCTCCATCTCCCCCCGAACCTCGCCGTCGAGCCGCAACTCCACCTCCAGGCCCGCGGCCCTGGTCCTGGACAGGAGATCGTCGAGGTCGCCGAGCCCCGGAGCGGGGGCCAGGTCTGCCGGGCTGTCCTCTCGCAGCACGCCGAGCAGGCGCCTGGTCTCGCGCAGCGCCGACCTGCTGGTCTCCTCGATCGAGCCCAGCGCGCGGCGCATCTCCTCGGCGTCGCCGACGTGCCGTTCGACGCCGGCCTGTACGGCGATCGTGCTGAGGCTGTGGCCGATGACGTCATGCAGTTCGCGGGCGATGCGCAGGCGCTCCCTCGCCGCCTCGGCACGGGCCCGTTCCTCCGCCTGAACGGACACTTGCTCGATGTAGCGCCTGCGCTGCCGTACCGCGGTGCCGGTGGTCCAGGCCGCCACCACGATCGCCAGCACCAGCCCGAGCTGATCGAGCATCTGATTTCGCAGCGGGAACTCCAGTACCCCCTGCAGGGTCACCGCCACCGCCACGAGCAGCGCGGGCAGCGCCCTGCTCCGGGTGGTCAGCGTGTAGAGCACGAGCGGCAGGCCGAACGGATCCGCCTGCGGGATGAGGAACTCCCGCATCCCCAGCCCACCGGCCAGCACGACCACGAACACCGCCCGCGGCCACAGGCGCCTGACCGCGAGGGGCAGGCTGGTGGCCAGGGCCACCGTGTAGTCGAGCGCGTCGGGCGGCGCGGGGTTACGCGAAGCGATGAGCCCGAGAAAGCCGGCCGCCAGCAGCAGGGCCACCACGGTGTCGAGGGACACCCAGGCCCGGTCCGGTATCCGGCTCAACAGGGGAGGGCGGGGCTGATCACGCACGTTTTCGACCCTAACCACGGGCTCGGCGGCGCGTATCGGTCTCAGGACCGATGTGCGGGCCGGCCGCCGAGGCGGATCGTGAGGGACATGATCGAAGTCACCGGTTTGACCAAACGCTTCGGGCAGAGCGCCGCGGTCGACGACCTGTCCTTCACCGTCACCCCCGGAAAGATCACTGGGTTCCTCGGGCCGAACGGCGCGGGCAAGACCACGACCATGCGGATCATCCTCGGACTGGACCAGCCGTCCTCCGGACGGGCCACTGTGAACGGCGTGCCGTACCGGACATTGGATAGACCACTCACGCAGGTCGGTGCGTTGCTCGACGCCTGCGCTGTGCAGGGCGGACGTCGCGCCGAGCGGCACTTGCAGTGGCTGGCCAGATCCAACGGGATCTCTCGTACGCGCATCGGCGGGCTGCTGGAGCTGGTCGGGCTCGGCGAAGCGGGGCACAAGCGGGTGAGCGGCTTCTCCCTCGGCATGAAGCAACGGCTGGGTCTGGCCGCCGCCCTGCTCGGCGATCCCGAGGTGCTGTTGCTCGACGAGCCGCTCAACGGGCTCGACCCCGAAGGCATCCGGTGGATGCGCGGACTGCTGAAGTCGCTGGCGGCCGAAGGGCGGACCGTGCTGGTCTCCAGCCACCTCATGCACGAGATGGCGGTCACCGCCGATCACCTGATCGTCATCGGGCGGGGCCGGCTGCTGGCCGACACGGAGATCGGGCGGTTCGTGCGGCCCGGGCTGTCGCTGGAGGACGCCTTCATGAACATCATCGAGGGGAGCGCATCGTGAACGCCGTCGCCGCTGAGTGGATCAAGTTGCGCACGTTGCGGTCGACCTGGTGGGCCCTGGGCTCGGGAGTGCTGACGGCGCTCGCGCTCACCGCGCTCGGCGCATCCACGGTGATCTCGCGCTGGGACCCGGGACGGACGGGCGAGCAGGCGGCGATGGGGATCGTCGTGGCCGTCTATGTCGGGGTCGTGCTGGCTCAGTTGCCGCTTGGCATGCTCGGCACCATGTCGATCAGCGGTGAGTACACCTCCGGGATGATCCACACGACCTTCGTCGCCACACCGTCGCGCGCACGGGTGTTGCTCGCCAAGGCGTCCGTGCTCGGTGGGATCGCCGTCGCCGCCTCGCTGCTCATCGCGATCCCCGGATACCTGTACGGGCACATGGTGGCCTCCGGGTTCGACCTCACGCTGCCACCCGCCGCAGCATGGGCGGTGATCGGCGGCGGCACGCTCGCGATCGTGATGACCACGATGCTGGGGCTGGCACTCGGCGCGATCGTCCGCAACGGCGTCGTGGCCATCTCCGTGCTCGTGGTGCTCCTGGTGCTGGTTCCCTTCGCCGGGCGGATGTTGCCGGGTGGCGAAGTGGTCAACCGGGTCCTGCCGGGCTATCCGGTGCTCCAGCTCATCGAGCAGATGCCGGACATCATGCCGGACGCGGCCGCCTTCGCCGTCCTGGGCGCCTGGGCTGTGGCGCCGCTGGTGATCGCGGTTCTCGCCAACAACCGCGCATAACCGCTGATGGAGCGGCGTCGAGGGTGGACCGCGGGCGGTGCGTGTATGACCGCCCGCGGCCCGGTAGGACTCTCACATCAGCTGCGCAGGCTCCACTGCTGGTTCGCGCCGCCGTTGCACGACCACAGAATGAGCTTCGTACCGTTGGCGGTGCCGGCCGCGTTGGCGTCCAGGCACAACCCGGACTGCACACCGGTGATGGTGCCGTTGGAGTTCAGGTTCCACTGCTGGTTGTTCTGTCCGTTGCAGTCCCAGATGATCACCTGGGTGCCGTTCGAGGTGCCCCGGTTGTACGCATCCAGGCACTTGTTGCCGAACACCTGCAGCTGCTTGCCGGACGTGTACGTCCACCGCTGGTTGGTCTGTCCGTTGCAGTCCCACAGCTGCGCCTGCGCGCCGTTGGTCGCCGAGGCGCCGGTGACGTCCACGCATCGGCCGGACTGGGCACCGACGATCGAGCCGCTCTGCTGGCCGGTCCCGCCGCCGTTGCCCTGCCTGACGAGCGATTTCGACTCAGCCGATCGATTGCCCTGGGCGTCCACGACGTAGAGCCGGTATTCACCGGTCGACGTCGGAACGGCGATGGAGGTCGCGGTTCCGCCTGCCCGGGTCATCGTGTTGCCGACGGCGAAGGAGGTCGTACCCGAGGGGGCCAGCCAGACCGTCTTGCTCGCATCGCCGGTGCTGCGGATGGGAATCGATGTCACCCCGGCGCCGACGGACGTGCTGGCGGGCAGGACGTAATCCGGCAGAGAGAGATTGCTCTGCGGAATGATGTTCCTGTACGCGTCCTCGAGTCCGGAGTTCACGGCGATGCCGTAGGCCTGCGACGGCCAGACGTAGTCGGAGGATACGAGGATGTCCTGGACCGTGCTGTTCGGCAGGTTCTTGTTCGAGACTTTGTTGATAGGGCCGTAGGTCTGCGTGATGCTCAGATCATGCTTACGCCCGAAGTCGTCGGAGTTGATGAGCCACGTGACGTTCTTGTCCACGCTCAGGACGTTGTCGCGGAAAGTCATGTACGCCGAGCCCTCGTCCGGGTGGAGTCCGTACTTGTGACCGGACGGGACGCCCTGTAGATAGTTGTTGGTGATGGTGGTCCCGGGCTGGCTGCCCAGCGTGTAGATGGGCGCGGTGTCGCTAAGGCGCTGCACCGTGTCGATGATGTGGTTGTAGCTGATGGTGTTGTTCTTCGCCGTGGTGGTCGGCCGGTTGGGCGCGATTGAGCCTGACGATCCATCGAAGTTCCACCAACCCCAGCCGAGCGTGATACCGGACCACGGGGTCTTCTCGATGCGGTTGTGCTGGATGGACAGGCTGTCGGCGAAGTACGCCGAGATGGGGCTGTGCCCGTTGAACAACACGGCGCTGTCGTAGATGTAGTTGTTCTTTATCTCGATGTTCTTGGGGGCGCCCTCGACCTGAGCGGGATACTTCTCGCGGTTCGACGAGGTGTAGTCCCCGATGTAGACATGCTGGGGGTGGCCCACGGAGATGGCGGATCCGGCGATGTCGTTGGTGTAGTTCCCGATCAGCTGCGTGTTCACCACGTCGTTGGCCATGGTGATTCCGTCGACACCGGTGTGCTGTATCCGATTGTTCTGCAGCACGAGCCCGTCGGCGTTCTCGATCTGGATCATGCCGGGCGCCAGGTCGACGTTGCGGTAGTAGTAGGCGTGGAAGTTCTGCTTGGCATATGCGAGCGCGCCGAGATTGCCCTGCTGGGCCTGCTTGAGCACCGAGCCGGCCACGTTGAACAGGTTCCAGTCGGAATGCTGGACGGTGAGGCCGGAGAACGTGATGTTCCGGGCGCGGCTGCTCGTGGAGGTGCCGGCGACCCTGATGAGGGTGGACACATTGTTCGGTGCCCAGACCGCCGCGGTCGTCATGTCCTCCGAGTTCGACTTGTAGTAGTACAGCGTCCGGCTCGTCTTGTCGAAGAAGAACTCGCCCGGCGCGTCCAGGAACTCGTAGGCGTTCATGACCTTGTGGGTGCCGCCGATCTGGGCGTTGCCGTTGAAGGCGCCCTGGGCGATGGCCGCTCCCGGCTGCTGGAACAGAGCGATACGGTTCGAACCCTCAGTGGTGACCTGCCGGACACCCACGATGGCCGTGGTCCAGGTCGTCGACGTCTCTATCTCGATGTCGTCCTGATTGGCGGCGATGGCGGGAAAATCGCTCAGACTGTATTTCGCTCCCGCGCACTGCGAACCCGATTCCCACGCCCAGGACGCCTGTCCTGCCGTGATGGTGTAGGTGCCGTAGCACCCCTGCGAGCCTATCGATTTCGAAGCCATGTACGCTCGCTTGTCGTTGACGTAGAGCGCACGGAGCTTATTGCTGCGATTCAGCGGGGCTTTCCAGATGTTACCGCTGTGCTGCGTCCATCCGGTCACCTGGACGCCTCCGGTGAGGACCGGCGTCTCGTTCTGGTACGCGGCGTATATGACCCGGAACCCATTCGTGCCGGAGTCGGCCGGCGTGAAGTCGATCGTGCTGCCGACCGGATAGTTGCCCCCGCGGAGATACACGTAGATGTCGCCTGTCATGCCGGCGTTCACCGTGCGAACGACGTCCCTCGCGCGCTGCAGGGTTCTGAACGGCGACGTGATCGTTCCAGGGTTGGCGTCGTTGCCGTCGGGGGCGACGTAGTAGGTTGCCTGGGTCGCCGCCGAGGCGGGGGTATTACCTGCGAAAGCCGGCAGCAACACAGCGGCGACGAACACCGCAAGCGCTGCTAACGCCTTCCCAGTGGTGGACAGGGCTGACTTCACGCTCTGTTCCTTTCGCTGGTTCCGAGCACATTTCCGCCGCGAAATCGCACCGCCTTGGCAGAACTCATCGGGTGTGCCATTGCGCGGACGTGGCGCCTTGTCTTGCAGTCGCGGGCGTCGATCGGAGGGCCGTGCATATTTGCGGGCGAGGGGCGGGCCGGTCTCACGCAGAGAGCATTCGTATGTGCGACTCACGGCCCTCCAGTACGCGCGAAGGACGAGCCTGCCCGTGGTGGAGAAGTCCTGGCCGTCCACACCGGCCCCACGCTGACGAGGGTCACGCCGCCGGCGCGCGAGGTCGCCTCATAACACGCCCTAAGAGATCTGTGGCAGACGTGGCGCTGCCATTTCGGGACGAAACGTATGACGTATGCCGACTGATGTCTAGGGGCATGTCGCATCGGCAGGGGCGCCGCGCAGCAGTCGAGGAGGGAGGGAAGGCGCACCCTCGTCCACCCCTGGCGGCGCCGGGTGCTCTTCCCCGACATCGTGGGCTTTTCGGGGGCTGCGGGGGGACGCCGCCGGTCATACGCAGAGCGCTGGTCTCAGCAGTGGTGAATCACGTTTGCTGGTGAAACTTTCATCGCTCAAATGTGATCACATTCCACCCTCGATCTCGTCGAGACCCGCACCTTCGGGCCGAGGGTCGTCTATCTCCACTACCGCGTGGCGCGCTGACCCTGTCGTCGTCCAGTCGTACGCGTGCGTCTCGGCGTGCGGACAGAGGTGGCCGCGCCTTGACAGGCAACCATATGGCTGCCTAACTTACATGCAACCGAAAGGCTGCATATCGTGGACGGCAACCCGGGTACGAGGGCGGGCATGGACGAGGTGTTCAAGGCGCTGGCGGATCCGAGCCGGCGCGCGCTGCTCGACTCGCTGAACGCCCGCAACGGGCAGACGCTGCGCGAGCTGTGCGCCGGACTCGACATGACCAGGCAGTCCGTCAGCAAGCACCTCGCGGTGCTGGAGGAGGCCGGGCTCGTCGCGACCGTACGGCGGGGCCGGGAGAAGCTGCACTACCTCAACGCCGCGCCCGTGCACGAGATCGCCCATCGGTGGATCAGCCGCTACGACCGGGCCAGGGTCCAAGCCCTGGCGGACCTGAAACTCGCCCTCGAGGAGACCCCGATGGACGCACCGACCTTCGTCTACACCACCTACATCCGCACCACGCCGCAGAAGCTCTGGCAGGCGCTGACCGAGCCCGCCTTCACCCGCCGCTACTGGGCCACGGAGTTCACCACGGACTGGTCCGTCGGCTCAACCATGACCTGGGACAACCACGGCGTGCTGATCAGCGACCCGGAGCAGGTCGTGCTGGAGGCCGAACCCTACAGCCGGCTCTCCTACACCTGGCACGCCATCACCCCGGAGCTCGCCAAGCGCTTCGGCTGGGACGAGGAGTTGCTCGCCCGGCTGTCCGGCGAGGCCCGCTCGAAGGTCACCTTCACGATTGAGGAGGCCGCCGCGCAGGTCGTGAAGCTCACCGTCGTGCACGACGGCTTCGAGCCCGGATCGAGCATGGCCGAGATGGTCAGCCACGGCTGGCCGAACGTGGTGGCGAGCCTGAAGTCGCTGCTGGAGACCGGCGAGCCGCTGCCGGAGGATGCGTGACCTCCCCGATCGGGGCTCGACGACGTCGCGAGCCGCCGGGCCGGCTTGCCGAGGCGACCGTCCCGAAGGAGGGCGACAGAAGCGACTCGATGAGGGGCTGTCCGGTCGACAGGGAGTGGCGTGGGCTCGTCTCCGTGGCCGGCGTCCGCTCGTCGTGAGGCATACCGGACCGCGCCCCCGCGTCGCTAGGGTTCGGTGCCATGGTCACTCCTCTGGAGCCCGACGACCCGCGCGTCCTGGGTGAGTTCACACTCAGCGGACGGCTCGGCGAGGGCGGGCAGGGGGTGGTGTTCCTCGGCCGATCGCCGCGCGGGGAACCGGTCGCGGTGAAGGTGCTCAAGTCGGGGCTCGACTCGTCGGTGAAGGAGCGGCTGGTCCGCGAGCTCGACGCGTTGCGCGGAGTCGCGCCCTTCTGCACCGCCCGGGTGCTGACGGCGGTGGCCGACGGGCGGGTGCCGTACGTGGTGAGCGAGTTCATCGACGGGCCGTCCCTGCAGCAGCGGGTCGATTCGGGCGGGCCGCTGGAAGGCGGCGAGCTGGAACGCCTCGCCGTCGGCACGGCCACGGCGCTGGCGGCCATTCACGCGGCCGGGATCGTGCACCGGGACTTCAAGCCCGCCAACGTGCTGCTGGGGCCGGACGGCCCCCGAGTGGTGGACTTCGGCATCGCCAGGCACGGCGCGAGTGACACGATCACGGCGGGCCCGGTCGGCACCCCGGCCTACCTGGCTCCCGAACAGATCGCCGGGGACCCGGCCACGCCCGCCTGCGACGTGTTCGCCTGGGGAGCCACGATCGTCTTCGCCGCCACGGGCCGCGCGGCCTTCGGCGCCGCCGGCGTCCCCGCCGTCATGCACCGGATCCTGACCGCAGAGCCCGACACGTCGGCACTGCCCCGGTCGCTACGCGGGGTGGTCGAACGATGCCTCGCCAAGGATCCCGCGCGCCGGCCGGCCTCCCGCGACCTGCTGCTGGAACTCGTCGGGTCAGCCCCCGACCCGCTCCAGGCGGGCGCGGCGGCGGCAACCACCAGGCCGGAGGACGTACGGCAGGGCGGGACAACCGCGATCCTCCCGGCCCACGGGTCGGCGGGGACGCGCCCGTCGGGCTCGGAGACCAGCGGGGCGGGCGGCCGTCGGCAGGCTTCCCGTGCCGGGATCGTCGCCGGCGCGGTGACCGCCGTGGCCGCGGTGTCGGTCACCGCCGCTCTGCTGGGGCCGCGCCTGCTGTCCAGCGGCACGGCCGTCACCTCGTCACCCGCGGCCACGACGACCGTCTCCCACACCGGCGGCTCACCGGCGCCGCCCGCCGACGCCACGCCGGGGGAGACCGTCACGGACTACGGCGGTGCGCCCCAGGACGACGCCGGCTCGGGACAGGACGACACCGCGACGACGGACGACACCGCGACGGACGACACCGCGACGGACGACACCGTGACGACGGGCGACGCCGGGGGGGACGCCGCGACGACTCCGAAGGCCGCACCCGTGCCGTCGACCACGCCGGGCGGGACGGTCCCGGCCGCGTTCGCCGGCACCTGGGGCGGCCATCTGGAGCCCGACCAGCTCGTGGGAACCAGCGAGACCGACGTCCAGATCGTGCTGGAGCCGGGCGGGCGCACCGGAAGCTGGAAGGACACCAACAGCTCATGCCGGGGGAGTCTGGCGCTGACCCGTAGCTCCGGCACGGCACTGGTCTTCCGGCTGGGCACGTGCGCCGTGGGCAGGGTCACCCTGATCCAGACCGGCGAAGGGCTCGCGTACCGATGGGACGGCGACGAAGGCGACGTCACCTTCCGGGGACTCCTGATCAGGGACTGAGCATTCCGAACCGGCGGTGTCGCCAGGACCTACCTGCCCGTCGCCGCCCGTCGGCCGGAGCGCGCGCGGGCCCACAGCCGATCTAGGGTGGGCGGCATGGCGCTGCGACTTGGTCTGGTGAACGTCAAAGCCCGGGATAGTTCGGCGCTGGGCCGGTTCTGGGCGGAGGCGCTGGGCTGGGGTGTCTTCAGCGAGGGACCTCAAGTGACAGGTGTCGGGCCCGTGGGCTTCGTCTGGCCTGAGTCCCTCGCCGTCTGTGTCGTCGCCGTCCCGGATCCCGAGACGGTGAGGTATCGCGTGCACCTCGATCTGGCCACCACTTCCGCGGCCCATCAGGCGGAGTTGGTGGCGCGGCTGAGGGAGCTCGGTGCGAGGCCCGCCGACGTGGGCCAGGGTGAGGTCCCGTGGACGGTTCTGGCCGACCCGGAGGGCAACGTGTTCTGTGTGCTGGAGCCCCGGGAGATCTACCGGGACACCGGGCCGATCGCCGCGGTGGTGGTCGAGTGCGCCGACCCGCGGGCGATGGCCCGGTTCTGGAGCGAGGCGGTGAACTGGACCGTGCACGAGGTGACCGGCGACCACGCGAGGCTGCGCTCCGCCGAGGGCGTCGGGCCGTATCTCGAGTTCGTCCGCACGAGGCCCGGCGCGATGACGACGTGGACCCGCGTCCACCTCGACCTGCTGCCCTACCCCGGCGACGACCAGGCCGCGGAGGCGGCGCGGCTGCGGGCGCTCGGCGCGAGGCCCGCCGACGT
>NZ_JBFAOO010000066.1:0-36962 GCF_040675265.1 Microbispora sp. NPDC049633 | reverse complement strand
CGCTGCTGGCCGACCGTGCCTCCTTCGCCGGCGCGGCCGCCGGTCAGGTGGCCGCCGTGGCCGCGCGGATCGGCGAGATCACCGCGCGCCATCCCGGCGACGCCGCCTACGTCCCGGGTGCGATCCTGTAGGGGACACCCGTGCGTGAGCTGGTGAGCGAGGCCGAGGTCGTCGCCGCCTCGGGGGACGACGACCTCGTCGTCTGGGCGGCGCAGGGCATGCGGCCCGGCGTGCGCGCCTGGGCGTACGGCGACGCGGTTGCGGTGGCGAGCCCGCAGGCCTCCCGGCGCGACCGCCTGGTGGTGCGGGGCACACCCGGCCGGGTCGTCCCGCTCGTGCGGCACGCCCTGGCCGAGGCCGGGCTGTCGTACCGGCCCCTGGGCGACGCCACGCTCATCGAAGGGGTCGTCGAGGCCGTGCCGGAGCTGCGGCTCGAGGCGCACTTCTCCTGGATGGGCACCGAGAAGCTCGTCCCGCCCCGGGAGGAGAGCGCGGGGAGCGCGGGCCGGGAGCGGCCGGCCGCCTGGCTGGCGGACTCGGCGGCGCCGGAGGTGGCCGGCCTGCTCGCCACCGCGAGCCCCGGCTCCTACGCCGTGCCGGGGCTGCCGCGGGTACGCCGGTGGGCCGGCGTACGGGACGGTCCGGGGGCCCTGCTGGCGGTCGCGGCCGACGCGTGGTCCGCCCCGACGGTGGGCCTGCTCGCCGGCGTCGCGACCGCCGTGCCGGCGCGGGGACGCGGGCTGGGTGAGCGGGTGTGCCGGTTCGTGGCGTCCGCGCTGATCGCCGAGCACGGCCGTGTGGCGCTGATGGTGGACGACTGGAACCAGGCGGCCTTCGCCGTCTACGAACGGCTCGGTTTCGCCCGCCGCCGCGTCGCCGCCGCCGGGCTCCGCGCCTGACCGCCTCGGCGGCGATGCCGGCGGCGACGTGACCGCCGCCCGCGGGTCGCAGCGGGAAGGACCCTGCGGGCCGGGGTCGCGTCGCGCGTCAGCCGAGGGTGGCGGTGTCGATGACGAACCGGTAGCGGACGTCGGAGGCCAGGACGCGCTGGTAGGCGTCGTTGATCTGCTCCGCCGCTATCAGCTCGATGTCGGCGCCGATGCCGTGTTCGGCGCAGAAGTCGAGCATCTCCTGCGTCTGGGCGATGCCGCCGATCATCGACCCGGCGTAGGAGCGCCGGGCGCTGATGAGGGAGAACACGTTCAGGCTCAGCGGCTCGGGGGGAGCGCCGACGTTGACCAGGGTGCCGTCGACGGCGAGCAGGCCGAGGTAGGCGTCGACGTCGACGGGGGCGCTGACCGTGTTGACGATCAGATCGAAGTTGCCGGCGAGCCGCTGGAACGTGTCGGGGTCGCTGGTGGCGTGGTAGTGGGCGGCCCCGAGCCGCAGGCCGTCCTCCTGCTTCTTCAGCGACTGCGACAGCACGGTGACCTCGGCGCCCATGGCGTGGCCGAGTTTGACGGCCATGTGACCCAGCCCGCCGAGGCCGACGACTGCGACCTTCTTGCCCGGGCCGGCCCCCCAGCGGCGCAGCGGCGAGTAGGTGGTGATGCCGGCGCACAGCAGCGGCGCCGCGGCGGCCAGGTCGAGTCCCTCGGGCATCGACAGGACGAAGCCGGCGTCGACGACGACGTGGGTGCTGTAGCCGCCCTGGGTGATGGTGCCGTCCCGGTCCACGCCTCCGTAGGTGGGCACCGACCCGTCCAGGCAGTACTGCTCGTCGCCGCGGCGGCAGTTGGCGCACTGGCCGCAGGAGTTGACCATGCAGCCGACTCCGACTCGGTCACCGACGCGGTGCCGGGTGACGTCGGCGCCGACCTCGGCGACGATGCCGACGATCTCGTGGCCGGGAACCAGGGGGTAGGACTGGGGGCCCCAGTCGCCGTTGACGGTGTGGATGTCGGAATGGCAGATGCCGGCGTATTTGACCTCGATGAGCACGTCGTCGGGGCCGACGTCACGCCGTTCGATGATCGTGGGGGTGAGCGGCTCGGCGGCGGCCGGTGCGGCATAGGCATGTACACGCATGAGGATCGCTCCTTGATCGGGGCCCGGTGATGTGGCCACTCCTATTGAGGACGCCGGTCAGCGCGCGAAGGAAGGCACCGCTGAAGGGCGTACTGGCAGGGCACCCCTGTCGGGTGCGGGGCCGCCAGCCTGGGGAGCGAGGACCACCTTAGCCAAGCCCGTGAGTTCCCGACCTCCCGGCCTGCCGGGATCGGCCCCCGGCAGGCCGGGCCTTGTGGGACCCAGAAGCCTAGGTGCCCGGCGAGGCCGCCGCGGAGTCCCGTCCGGCGGCGCCGTGCCGGCGCCATGCCGTACGGCGGGGCAGCCTCGGGAGCGTGAGGCGGCCCGTGCACCACAGCAGGGCGGCGGGAGACGCCGGCCCGGATGCGAAGCGGGGGGCGGCCGGCGCCGGCGTGGCGCTCATCGGCCGCTTCAGGACCTCGATCACGCTCGCGTAGCTGTCCGAGCCGTGGCCCGCGTCCCTAGCCTGCTCCATGATGTGCTTCAGCAGTTCGGGCAGCGCGGCGTCGTAGAGGCAGGCCGGCCCCGGGTCTGCGCCCAGGTGTACGGGGTCGCCCAGAGCCGCTGCAGTGGCTGCTCAACCAGCGCCTGTCCCTGGCGCAGAGCCTGCTGGAGTCGACCGGCCTGCCGATCGCCAGGATCGGGGAGCTGAGCGGGCTGGGGACGGCTAACAACCTCCGCTACCACTTCCTCAAGCAGGTGGGGGTGTCGCCGGGCGAGTACCGACGGGCCTTCCCCGAACGGCACCCGACCGAGCCCGGCCCCGCCAGGACCATCAGTGCCAGACCATCAGTGCTCGGATCTCGGCAACCTCATCCCACCAGCCATCGGTCCCTCTCACCGGCCGGCCGGCGGGATCCGGCCGTCAGCGGGCCAGAATCGCCTCGCGACCGCTGATCTCCGCTCCGATACTTCCGTACGGCCGATTCAGCGCGGCCAGCACGCCGGGCAGAGCACGCAGCGTGGTGATCCTGGTGACGGCGGGGGAGGAGGGACCGGACTCGGCGCGGTACCGGTCGAGCCACACGCCGTGCATCCCGGCCCGGGCGGGGGCGACCGCGTCGAGAAGGAGGTTGTCGCCCACCATGAGCACCTCCTCGGGGGTCAGGCCCAGCTTCGCCGCCGCCCGGTGGTAGCACTGCACGGCCGGCTTGAACACGCCGAGCGCGTCGGGAGTCAGGACCACGTCCATGCGGTCCATCAGGCCGATGCGGCGCAGCTTCGCCTCCTGCTGCCCCGGCAGGCCGTTGGTGAGCACGCCCAGCGCCGGGGCGTCGCCGAGGGCCGCCAGCGCCTCCAGCGTCTCGGGTACGTCGGGGAAGGCGGCCCACGCCGACTCGTAGTGGGTCAGGAAACCGGCGAACGCCGCGTCCGGGTCGGCCGGCTGGGGCAGCCCGAGCCGGCGGCAGAACTCCCGTAGCCTCCTGCGCCGCTGCTCGGCGAACGAGCACTCCCCGGCGTGCCACGCCGGCAGGTGCTTGTCCTCCAGGTCGAGCCAGAGCGCCGGCGTCTCCGGCAGCAGCTCGTGACCGGGGCAGACCGACTCGGTCCAGCGGGTCGCGGCGTATGCGACCGCCCGGCGATGGTCGAAAAGGGTCTCGTCGAGGTCGAACAGAATGGCCCTGATCACGAGTCCCTATCTTGACTGGGCCGTGTTTCCGTCGCGTTTCCTGGCTGTGAAGGCGCCGGCGATGACAGGTAGGAGATTTCCTACCTATTATGGGTTCGTGGATGTCATCCCCCCCGCCGTACGGCGGCCCGCACCGACGGAAGACGCCATCTTCGCCGCGCTCGCCAGCCCCGTGCGGCGCGAGGTCCTGCGCCTGCTGCGCGAGCACGGCCCCCAGTCCGTGCAGGACCTCGCCTCCCGCTTCGCCATGGCCCGGCCCAGCTTCTCCGAGCACCTGCGGGTGCTGCGCGAGGCGGGCCTGGTCAGCGAGCGCAGGGACGGCCGGCGCCGGCTCTACCGCCTGGAGCCCGTCCCGCTCGTCCAGGTCCGCGACTGGCTGGACCCCTACGAGCGGTTCTGGCGCGGCAGGCTGTCCGCCCTGCGCCACCTGCTCGACGACACCACCACCGGCGACACCGGTGACACCACCAACCGCGCCCATCCTGAGGAGAGACCATGACCGACGCCGACGATCCCACCGTGCTGCGTCTCGACGAGTACCTGCCGCACCCGCCCACCCGCGTGTGGCAGGCCCTGACCGACCCCGACCTGCTCGCCCGGTGGTTCATGCCGGGGGACTTCCGCCTGAGCGTGGGCCACCGCTACACGATGCGCGGGACCGCCATGCCCGGCACCGGGTTCAGCGGCACCGTGCGGGCCGAGGTGCTGGCCTTCGAGCCCGGGCGCATGCTCCGGCTGGGCTGGCGCGACGCCGACCCCGACAGCCCGGCCGGCGCCGACTGGACCATCACCTGGACGCTCGAACCCGAAGGCCGGGGCACCCGCCTGTTCCTCACCCACGAGGGCTTCGACCCCGGCAACGAGTTGCAGCGCAGGGCCCGCGGCATCATGGACGGCGGATGGCGCCGCCTGATGACCGGCTCGCTCGCCGCCGTGCTGTGACGCCCGCCGGGGCTTGGCCGGCGACCTAGAACCAGTGGCGTCAAGCCGACTGCGCGGGCGGAGTCGCCGCCGGCCGTCGCACCGGCGGGTGAGCCCCCGGGCAGCCGGGGCCGGTGGGCGCCGACATCCTTGGGCCGGGTGACCGGACAGCGCCTTCCGCCAGTTCGAGGCGGGCGCCGGTGAACATGGCCCGCAGGCGCCGGTCGTGCGTGACCACGACCAGCGCGCCCCGGTAGAGGGCCAGCGCCTCCTCCAGTTGCTCGGTGAGCATCGGTGACAGGTGGTTGGTCGGCTCGTCGAGCAGGAGCAGGTCCATCGGCTCGCTCACCAGCCGGGCCAGCTCGACCCGGCGCCGCTGCCCGTGGGACAGCTCCCCGAGGCGCAGCCCCAGGTCGGACGGCCGGAACAGGTTCAGGGCGAGCAACGCGTCCGCGTGCTCGTCCAGGCTCCCCGGACGCCCGTGCGCGTAGGCCTGCAGCACGGTCCGGTACGCCGCGCCGGTCGGCCCGTCCTGCCGCAAGAACCCGATCCGGCCGGCTCGTCGCACCTCGCCCGCGTCCGGCCGCAGTTCTCCCGCGAGCACCCGCATCAAGGTGGTCTTGCCCGCCCCGTTCGGGCCGGTGACGAGCAGCCGCTCACCGGCGTGGAGGGTGAGGGACTCCAGACGGAGCCTTCCCGCCACCGCCACGCCGTCGAGTGCGGCCACCTCGTCCCCGGCGGCGGCGCCCGCCGCGGCGGGGACGGCGGTGAAGCGCAGCGGCTCGGGCGGCGGTGCCGCCGGGTGGTCGGTGAGCCACCGTAGCCGCTGCCGGGACTGCCGGATGCGACCGGCGGCGCCATGGGTGCGCGAGCGCGCCCGCCAGGCGCCGGTGCCCATGCCCGCCTTGGCCGTCTTCCGCGGGATCACGGCCAGGCGTCCCGCGTTGGCCGCGACCAGCGTGGCATGCCGGTCCAGCTCCGTCTTCCACTCCTCGTGGGCCCGTGCCTGCGCGGCGCGTTCGGCGGCCTTGGCCGCGAGGTATCCGGCGTACCCGTCGCCGTAGCGGCGCGCCCGACCATCGGCCACCTCCAGGATGGCGGTGGTCACCCGCTCCAGGAACACCCGGTCGTGCGTGATCACCACGACCGTGCCCCGGTGGGCGTTCAGGCGCCGTTCGAGCCAGGCCACGGCATGGTCGTCCAGGTCGTTGGTCGGCTCGTCGAGCAGGAGCAGCTCCGGAGCGGACGCCAGCGTGGCGGCCAGGGCCAGCCTGGAGCGTTCGCCTCCGGAGAGCGTGCCCAGGGAGCGGCTCCGGTCGAGCCCGGGCAGCCCGAGCCCGTGCAGTGCCACCTCCACGCGGACGTCGGCTTCGTAACCGCCGCGCGCCTCGAACTCCGCGACCAGCTCCGCGTAGGCATCCAGGCCCGCGCGCTCCTGCGCGCCCGCCGCCCCGAGCGAGCATTCAGCCGCTCGCATCCGGCCTTCGAGCTCGCGCAGGTCGGCCAGCGCCAGGTCGATGGCGTCGGCGACGGTGGCATGCGACGGCAGCGCGAGCGCCTGTGGCAGGTGTCCGACGCCGCCGGGAGCGACGACCACGAGCTCGCCGTTGTCCGGACGCACGACGTCCGCCATGAGCTTGAGCAGAGTGGACTTGCCCGACCCGTTGTCGCCGATGATTCCGAGCCGCTCACCGGGCCTGACGGTGAGCGACACCCGGTCCAGGACGACGCGGGTGCCGTAGCGCTTGGTGACCTCGTTGAGTGTCAGCTGGGCAGGGGTGCGCAGAGCACTCCACCTCCTCACATCATGAGACGAGACGGTCCGTCTCGACACGAGCGAGTATGTCCCCCTCGGCATCCTGCTGTCAATACGAACCGTCTCGTCTTGTTAATGTCACGCTCCCGGCCAGTCCAAGACGGGCCCGTTCGAGGGGTTGCGGTAAAAAGGTGATCTTGCCGTACTCGCCGGCACATCAGTGATAGAAGGACTGACACCCATGATCTTCACCCAAGCCGAACTCGACTACCTGGCCACGCAGCGCATCGGGCGGCTGGCCACCGTCTCACCCGACGGGCAGGTGCAGAACAACCCGACCAATTTCTTCCTCGACGCCGACACCGGCACGATCGTCATCGGCGGGGGAGCGCTGGGCACGACGAAGAAGTTCCGGAACGTCCAGCGGGGCAGCACGGTCGCGTTCGTCGTGGACGATGTGGCGACGATCGATCCGTGGACACCCAGGGGCATCGAGATCCGGGGCACGGCCGTGGCGCTGACCGACCACGAGCCGCCTCTGCCCTTCCTGTCCCGCGAGATCATCAGGATCACCCCGGCCAAGATCGTCACGTGGGGGCTGGGCGGGCCGCGAGCCAGCCGTACGGTGTGAAGCAGGGCGCGGGGAGGATCGGCACGGGCAACGGCCGGCGACCTGCGCGCGCCTCGACGGCGGCGTTGGCCGAACACCCGGACCATGGCTCCACGATCCCTCCTTGACGCGCATATCGCCCTCCCTGTAGTGATTGCAAAATACAATCACTACAGGGAGGGCGGGCTGATCCACGAGAGCGACTTCGTGCAGGGCCGGTCCGGTGTGCTGCTCATCGACCCCGGGCTGACCGGCTCCGAGATCGGCTGCCTCGCGGACGACCTTCGCGAGTTGGGCCGGCCCGTTGTGGCGGGCTTCTCGACGCATCCGCACTGGGATCACCTGCTCTGGCACGCCCGGCGGCCCCACGGTCCGGATCATCGAGCATCACGCGCACGCACCGGGCCATGCGGCGCTGTTGATCGAGGAACGCGGGGTCCTCGTCGCCGGCGACATGCTTTCCGATGTCCTGGTTCCGATGCTCGGCTGGGACGGCACCGCCGACCCGATCGAGGACTACCTCGCCGCGCTGCGGCTGCTGGAGGGCGTGGCGGGCGGCGTCGACGTCGTCGTCCCGGGCCACGGGGCCGTCGGCGGACCCGACCAGGCGCAGGCACGCGTCGACCAGGACCGGGCGTACGTGCTCGCGTTGCGGGACGGCCAGGTCCCCGCCGACCCACGGGTCGGCCCATCGGCCAAGCCCGGCTGGGAGTGGGTGAGCGACGTGCACGAAGGGCAACTCCAGCGCCTCGCCCGAAGAAGCGAACGCGACGGGACGCCCCGCTAGCGACCGCCGCGCGTCAACGACCGGCGTGCGCCGGCGGACTTCCGCGGGTCAGGCGTGCCGCGCCGCGTTCGCGTGGACGGCGTCGCGCACGTAGCCGCTCAGTCCTTCGGCCACCCGCTCGTAGTTGGCCGCGAAGCGCGGGTCGGCCACGTACATCTCCCCGAGACCCTTGTGGATCTCGTACGTGCAGTCGTAGAACCAGCGGGTGATGTGCGCCCGGTGCCGCTCGGCCACGTCCATCGCCCGGTCGCCGTCCGCCGGGGCCCCCTCGGCGAAGGCCGCGGCGAACGCCTCCAGCACCTCGCCGGCCTCGGCCGTGATGGCCTGCCAATCGTCCTTGGTGTAGCGGGCCGTGCGGCGGCGGCTCTGCTCGAAGGCATCGGTGCCACCCCATCGTTCCTCCGCCTCCTCGGCGTACCGGTCGGGGTCGAAATCGCCGAACACCTCGAACCGCTCCTCCGGCGTCAGGGAAATGCCCATCTTTCTCGCCTCCATCGCGCGCTGGACCGCCGCCGCCATCTCCTCAAGCCGTCCGATCCTGCGCCGCAGCAGCTCGTGCTGGCGACGCAGGTGGGTCAGCGGATCCGCGCCCGGATCGTCGAGGACGACGGCGATCTCCTCCAGGGAGAACCCGAGCTCCCGGTAGAACAGCACCTGCTGCAGCCGGTCGAGATCCGGCTCGGTGTAGCGCCGGTATCCGGCCACCGACCGCTCGCTGGGCGTCAGCAGCCCGATCTCGTCGTAGTGGTGCAGCGTCCGCACGGTCACCCTGGCGAAGCGGGCGACCTGACCGACCGAGTAGCCCACGGGTCCTCCTTCCTTCCGGACCCCAGCCTGCGGCCTCACGCGGCGTGAGGGTCAAGTCGATCACGCGTGATGAAACTTTCGGCCCGCCGCACCTTGGTTGAACAGCGGCAACAAGGCGACTTAGTTGGGGCGATTGACATATTTCCGAATTTGATTCTACGGTGCGGGGGCTCTCGTGCCGGGCGGTGGCCGTACGGCGCGCGAGCCCTTCCCGTCCCGCACGCGCGTCCCGAAGGAGCGCAGATGCACCTCACACTCCCCATCGCAAGCCCCCCGATCCGCCGTGCGGCACTCCGGGCCGCCGCCGTGGCGGCCGCGCCGCTGGCCGCCGTCACGCTGCACGCCGCGCCCGCGCAGGCGGCGGTCCCCGCGGCCGGCGGGACGTACCAGATCAGCGTCACCAAGAGCGGCATGTGCCTCGACGTGGTGGCCGGCTCCACGAGCAACGGCGCGCTGCTGCAGCAGTGGGGCTGCTCCGCCGCCGCCTGGCAGCAGTTCACCCTCAAATCCGCCGGGTCCGGCGTTTTCACGATTGTGAACGCTAACAGCGGCCTGTGCCTCGACGTCCCGGGCGGCTCGACCACCTCCGGCGTGCAAATCCAGCAGTGGGGCTGCGGCAACGGCCAGACCAACCAGCAGTGGCGGCTGACGGCCTCGGGAAGCGGCACCTACCAGATCGTCAGCGTCGCCAGCGGGCTGTGCCTGAGCGACAAGGGCGCCTCCACCTCCTCCGGGGCCGCCGTCATCCAGGAAACCTGCACCGCCAACACCAACAAACAATGGCTGTTCACCCCGGCCGGCACGCAGGGCACGGCCACCGTGGCCGCCGACGGCACGGGCAAGTACCGCACCGTCCAGGCCGCGATCGACGCGGTGCCCGCGAACAACGGCAGCCGCGTGGTCATCACCATCAAGCCCGGCACCTACCGGGAGATCATCACGATCCCGGCCAACAAGCCGTACGTCACCCTCCAGGGCCTCGGCGGGTCGGCCAGGGACGTCGTGATCGTCAACAACCACTCCGCCGGCACCTACGGCACCTTCAACAGCGCCACCGCGTTCGTCAACGGCCACGACGCCGCCCTCACCAATCTGACGGTCTCCAACGACTTCGACGAGAACACCAGCAGCACCGGCCAGCAGGCCGTCGCGCTCAACCTCAACGCCGACCGGGCGGTCCTGTCCAACGTACGGCTGCTCGGCGACCAGGACACCTTCCTGGTCAACGCGTCCGCCCGCGCCTACATGACCCGCTCCTACGTCGAGGGCACCGTCGACTTCATCTTCGGCGACGGCACCATCGTGATCAACGACTGCGACATCTACGAGAAGCGCAGCACCGGCGGGCCCATCACCGCCGCGCGGACCGACGCCGCCAAGACCTACGGCTTCCTCATCTACAAATCGCGCATCACCGGGGCGACGAACAACACCACCCAGCTGGGCCGGCCCTGGGGCCCCAACGCCCAGGTGCTCTACCGGGAGTCCACCCTCAGCTCCACCATGAAGACCTCGCAGCCCTGGACCGACATGTCCGGCAACTCCTGGAAGAACGCCCGCTTCCTCGAATACAGGAACACCGGCGCCGGTGCCGGGGTGAACGCCAACCGGCCGCAGCTGAGCGACTCCCAGGCCGCCAACTACACCCCCCAGAAGTACCTGGCCGGATCCGACGGCTGGAACCCGGCCGGCTGACCCCAACCCCGAGGAACAGACATACGGCAACTACGCCCGGGGCGCGACCACGATGGTGCTGGACAACAGCTATTCGACCACGTCAAGGACCCCTGCTACAAGGACGACGCGGCGCAGCTGAAGCGGAGCGGCAGCATCGTGGTCGACTCCAGCGGACAGCAGGAGAGCGGCGGCCCGGCCACTCACCGGGCCAGGGGGAGCGCTGGAGTCTCCCCCAGGGGGAGGGGCCATCCTTGAGCACGTGAACGACCTCCTGTCGATCGGGCAGTTCGCCCGCCTCACCCGGCTCAGCGTCAAGCAACTGCGCCACTACGCGACACTCGGCCTGCTCGAACCCGCCTGGGTCGACCCCGCCAGCGGCTACCGCTACTACCGCACCGCCCAGGCCCGCGACGCGCTCGCCATCGGACTACTGCGCTCCCTCGACGTCCCCCTGCCCGTCGTCGCAGCCGTCCTGGCCGCAAGCACGGACGCCGGCCAGGAAGACGGCACACGCGCCGGGGGCGCCGGGGGAGAGGCCGCCGTGGCCGCCGCGCTCGCCAAGGTCAAAGAGGACCTGGAGGCCGAACTCGCCCGCCGCAGACGCGCCCTCAAAACCCTCGAACGCGTCCTCGCCACCGGCCTGCCCACCGCCGAGGCCACCGTCGTGACCGAACCCCCACGGCCCGCGATCGTCGTCCACGACCTGGCCGCCACCCCCGAGGACATCGGCCGCGCCACCTCCGCCTGCGTCGCCCGCCTCATGGCCGCTCCTATGACCGCCGTGCCCGCGCTCGTCGGGCTGTTCCCCCTCGACTACGGCGAGGCCGTCCCGGTCGCCGTCGCCCTCACCGGGCCGGACCTGCCGGACGTGCCCGGCGCCCGGCCCGACATCCTGCCCGGAGGCGCGTTCGCCACCTCCACCCACGTCGGCCCCTACGACCATGTCCCGCTGACCGCCCACGCCCTGCTCGCCTGGTGCGCCGAACGCGGGCACACCCCCACCGGCCCCCTTCGCGAGGTCTACGTCTCCGACCCCGCGACCACTCCGCCCGAGCGACTGGTCACCCACCTGATGATCCGGCTGGAGGACGAACCGTGAACCGGCACACCGCCGCACTCGCCCACGCCGGCCCGCACCACGAGATCCACCTCACCACCGTCCCCGCGCCCGCCCGTACGCGCCGCCTGGGCACCCGCTACGCGTCCGGCCCGGCCTGACCGGCCGGGCCGCGCCTGCGGCGCAGCAGCGGATGCGATCCCATCGCCACCTCGAGCTCCCCGGGCAGGTCGTCCCGGTAACGGCCGAGCGTCGACAGATCGCTGTGCCCCAGCACCCGCCGCACCGCGTCCATGTCCGTGCCGTCCGCCAGCAGATGCGTCGCCGTCGTGTGCCGCAGCCCGTGCGGCGTCACCGCCCGCCGCCGCCCGGGATCCACCTGCCGCTGCACCCGGTCGATGACCGCCTGCACATCACCCCGCGCCAGCCGCCTGCCCCGCCACGACAGCAGCAGCGCCTTCTCGCCGTCGCCGCCCGCCCGCACCGACAGGTACGCGTCGAGCGCCGCCGCCACCGCATCGGGCAGCGGAACGTCGCGGGTCCGCCCGCCCTTGCCGAAGATCCGCCAGTAACGCACCCCGTCGTTGGTGTAGAAGTCCTCCACGTTGGCCCGCACCAGCTCCGACACCCGCGGCCCCAGCGTGGTCAGCAGCAGCACCACCAGCGCGTCCCGCACCTCCGTCCGCTGGTCGGCCCGCCGCCGGCGCCCTGCCGCCGCCTCCACCGGCGGCGCGGCGGGGGAGCCGGCCGCCTCGATCAGGCCCTCGGCCTGCTCCCGCGTCAGCGCCCGCCGCTCCGGCCGCAGCCCGCCCCGCTCCCGCGCCCGCACCGACGAGGCCGCCATCGGATCCAGATGCACCCACCCCGCCGACGCCGCGTGCCGGAACAACGCCGACACCGACCGCCGGAACCTCGCCTGCGACGCGGCGCTCTGCCCTGTGCTTTTCACGGGGCTTTTCACGGGGCTTTTCCCTGTGCTCTGACCGGTGCCTTTCCCCGCGTCCTTTCCCTGGACGCCGCCCTTCCTGCGCTCGTCCGGCTTGCGCGCGAAGGCCAGCAGCACCGCGTCCACGTCCTCGCCGGTCAGGTCGTCCAGCACCCGGTCCGGCCCGGCAAGCCGCACGAACGTGGCCACGTCCCGCGCGTACACCTCCGCCGTGGCGGGCGACAGCCCACCCGTCACCGTCTTGGCCCGGACCAGCTCCACGTAGCGGTCGGCGGCCTCCTGCACGGTCAGCCTGTTCACCTCTGCGGGCAGCATGATCGACACCGTACCGGCACGCACCGACAGCAAACGCGGGGGAGCAGCGGTCTGCTACGCCCCGCCGCCCCCCGCGTCGGCGACGTCGACCGCCTCGACGAACCGCTCGGCCTCAGCCTGACCCATCCCCGTCTCGCCGCGCACCAGGAACACCGCCTGCTCGCCGTGCCCTGCCGCCTTCAGCTCCCGCACCCGCGACGCCAGATCCGGCCGCGCGTGCCCCGGCGCCACCGGCAGCGGCCGCCCGGAGGCCAGGGCCTCGGCCAGGTCCTTGGCCTCCTTCAGCCCCAGCCCGGTCTGCTCGCGGATCAGCTTGATCGCCTCGATCTTCTTGCCCTCGGCGTACAGCTCCCGCACCCGGTGCTGCAGGTCCGCCGAAACCGGCGGCAGCAGCCCGGGGCTACGCCAGGCCAGCGGCCCGCCGGGACGGGCACCGGCCCGCATGGCCGCGAGTGCCACACCGAGCAGCGCGATCACGATGACGACGAGGATCATCCACTCGAACGGACCGATGTTGGGCATGGGGTGATCGTAAGCCTTGCCCAACGGGACAGTCAGCCCTTCGGCATCAGCCCACCCGCCGGGCGATGGTGACACCGTCACGCACCGGCAGCATCACCGACTCGACCCGCTCGTCACGCGCGATCGTCTCGTTCAGGCGGCGCACGGCCACCTGCGCGTCCTCCTGGAAGGCCGGGTCGAACACCCGCCCGCCCTGGAACACGTTGTCGATCACGACGAGGCCGCCCGGGCTCAGCCGCGTGACCACCTCCTCGTAGTAGTCCGGATAGTTCACCTTGTCGGCGTCGATGAAGGCGAAACCGACGACCGGCTCGGCCGGCAGCGCGCGCAGCGTCTCCAGCGCGGGCGCGATCCGCAGGTCGATGCGGTCGGCCACGCCCGCCCGCTCCCAGTAGTTCCTGGCGATCGACGTCCACTCCGTGCTCACGTCGCACGCCAGCAGCCGCCCGCCCGGAGGCAGCCCCCTGGCGATGCAGATCGAGGAGTAGCCGGTGAACACCCCCACCTCCACCGCCAGGCGGGCGCCCGACATCCGCGCCAGCATCGTCAGCAGGGCTCCCTCGTCGTGCGAGATCTGCATGCCGGCCGCGCCGCCCGTCTCCTCCCGCGTCCTCACGACCAGATCCCGCAGCACCTCGTCCGCGGGGGAGCAATGCGTCAGCAGGTAGTCGTCCACGACAGGGGACAGGGCCCACACCGCGTCACCGGCGAGCGGCGGCGACCAGTCGACCACGAGGTCCTCACCGGTCGCGAACCGCCGCAGGTGACCGGTGACGACGTCCCGGACCTCGGCCAGCGCCTCCTCGCCGGCGGCCGTCGCGATCATCTCGAACCCGCCCGAGCACGGCCGCAGCACGCACCGCCCGGACCGCAGGTCGATCACCGCCCGGCCGTCGCCGCCGACCACGGCCTCCGCATCGTGACCCAGGTGCGACACCAGCTGCCCGATGTAGCGGCCGGGCCGGTCGGTCATGACGTACGCCGTCGAATGAGGCATCGGCTCTCCTCCAGGTTCGGCAGATCAAGCGCCGGGAAACGTCTCCGCCTCGGCCCGGCGATTCTGCTGGCCCTCCAGTCCGCTCGTCAAAGCGTCGGCGATCCTCGACACTCCCTCCGTGAACGACGAGACGACGACGGGGGAGCACCCCTCCACACCTCCGCACGACCCCGGCACACTGGAGCTACGTACCCCGGCCCAGTTCAAGGCTCTCGGCCACCCCGTCCGTCACCGCATCGTCCGCCTCGCGACCACCTCTCGCTCTACCCCGCCGACATCCCCACCCTGCCGCCCGGCGCCCCCGGCGAAAGCCGCCCCCAGGACGAGCGCCGCCAGGAACGACGACTCATGACGCGCCATGTGCGCGCTGTCGGTGAGATACAGCAGATCGTGCCCCTCCGCGACATGGGCGGCGAACGCCTCGTGACCCGCCGCCGCCTCCGCGCGCATGTGGGCGACCAAATGCTCCAGCCGCGCCCGCGCGGTCTCCACCAGCGCCTCCCGGTCCGCCCTCCCGAGCCGGTAGGCGTCGGCGAACACCCGCAACCGCCGCGCCTGCTCCCGCACACCGGGAGCGCTCTCGTCACGGCCGGGATCGTGCAACGGCACGAACCGATAGGCGGCATACGCCACATCCCACACCCGCGGCCCCGGATGCGCCGTGTCGAAGTCGATGAACGCCACCGGCCGCCCCTCCCGGAAGACGCAGTTGTGCGGCGCCACGTCACCATGGCAGATCACCTCGGCCGGAACCCTCGCGGGGAAGTACCACTCGGCGGCCTCCGCGGCCCCGAACCCCGCCGTCGCGTCGTGGTAGTCCCGCAGCAACGCCCCCACACCCGCCAGCGCCTCGTCCGTCATCACGTACGCCGGCAGGGGATAGTCCGGCACCTCACCCGGGACGAAATCCAGCACCTCCCGGCCCTCGCCGTCACGCCCGTGCGCTCTCGGCGCCCCGCCGAACCCGGCCGCCGCCAGATGGTCCAGCAGCGCGTGCACCGCCGGCGTCCACCGGCGCGCAGGCCGGCGCACCGTTCCCCCCACCCGGACGACGCGGTTGACACCACCCCCGGTCAGTTCCTCCTCGTCCGGCTCCGGACAGCTCCCTCCGGCCGGTCCGTTCCCCTCACCGTCGTGCCGATCACGCTCCGCCATGCCGTGATCGTACGAAACCGGCGCGGGGGACCGGCGGCGGGAGAATGTCGGGGGAGGATGAGATATGACCCCCGGCGTGCGATCCGCGGCCGTCACCGGCCGGGAGGTCGCCGTGCTCGTCGGGCTGCAGGCCTCGGGCAAGTCCACCTTCTACCGGCAGCGCCTGGCGCCGACGCACGCCCATGTCAGCAAGGACAACTGGCCCAACGCACGCCATCGGCAGCGCCGCCAGCTCCGAGTGATCGCCGAGACGCTGGGGGAGGGGCGCGACGTGGCCGTGGACAACACCAACCCCGCTCCCGAGGAGTGGGGCCCGCTCGTCGTCACGGCCAAGGAGCACGGCGCCCGCGTGGTCGCCTACTGGTTCCCTCCCGATCTCACCGCGTCCCTGGACCGCAACGCCAGGCGGACCGGCCGCGATCGGGTGCCCGACGTCGGCGGCGGGCGACCAGGTCACGGTGCGGGGATGTAGGGCGGGGCCACGCCCCAGCCCCAGCGGGGGACAGGAGCCTGCTGCGGGGGACGGGCACCAGGCTGGGAGTTGGCGAAGGCGAGCCGGGTGCCCCACTCGATGTAGCCCGCGAAGGCGGCGCGGAACTCGGGATCGGCCGGCAGCCCGACCACGTCGGCGGCGTCCATCAGGAGACCGACCCAGCGGCGGCGCTGCGGCTCGGTGATGGCCCTGCCGAGATGCTGGACGAGCATGTGGTGGTAGCCGCCCCGTTCGTCGGTGTAACGGGACGGTCCGCCGAAGACCTCCGCCAGCCACATGGCGACGTACTTGGGGTGGCCCGGATCCATGTGGGCGAAGAGAGGACCGATCAGATCGTCCCTGAGCACCTGCTCGTAGAACGTCTCGGTGAGCCGCTCGAACGCCTCGGTGCCGCCCGCCCAGTCGTACAGGCTCGGGACCGAGGAGCCGGCGCCGCGGACGGCCGTGCGTTCGTAGTGCCGCATCTCCTCGATCTGCCGGACGTACGGCTTGATCTCGGAGAAGAACGCCCCGAAGTGCTCGCCGCCCCGGAAACCCCGCAGGTGGTCCTCGGCGGAGGTCCACATGATGCGCAGGACGTACCACTCGGGCTCTTCGACGCAGCGGGACAGTTCGTAGTCCACACACTGGGGCGCGGCAGCCAGAGGCACCGCGGTGCGTTCGTAGGCGGCTTCGAACTCCTCCGCGTCCTGTCGATCGATCCGGTAACGGATGTACTCCACGATCATGTGCGCATCGCCCCAAAGGCCGCGGGTATCAGAGATAAGAGATCATGTAACAGTGTAATCACCGTATCTCTTTCGTAGGCCCGGAGGCTGGGAATCCGGTCCCGCCGTCGTGACGGGCTGCCTATGGTGGTCGGCCATGAGAGTCCTCATCGTCGGCGGCAGCGGTTTCCTCGGCGGGGAACTGGCTCGCCAGAGTTCGGCCGCCGGGCACGAGGTGGCCGCGACCCACCTCACCCGCGCTGGGGAGACCCCGGGCGTCGAGTGGGGGCCCCTCGACGTACGCCGGAGAGGGGACGTCGACGCGCTCGTCCGCGCGACCCGGCCGGAGGTGGTCGTCAACGCCGCGTACCGGCAGGCCGACTGGACGACCACGGCGGCCGGAGCGGCGAACGTGGCCCTCGCCGCCTCCGCGGTAGGCGCGCGGCTGGTGCACGTGTCCAGCGACGCGGTCTTCTCCGGCGCCGCGACCCAATACGACGAGACCTGCGTCCCCGACCCGATCAGCCCGTACGGCGCGGCCAAAGCCGCCGCGGAGACGGCAGTGGACGCGATCGCGCCGAGCGCCGTCATAGCCCGGACGTCCCTGATCATCGGTGACGGTGACTCTCCGCACGAGGCGCTGGTGCGTTCGCTGGCCGGAGGCGGAGCGAGGGGAGTGCTGTTCACCGACGACGTGCGGTGTCCCGTGCACGTCGCCGACCTCGCCGCCGCGCTCCTCGAACTCGCCGCGTCCGAGCACCACGGAATCCACCACGTGGCGGGGGCCGACGCGGTGAGCCGATACGAACTGGGAGTGCTCATCGCGCGGCGTGACGGCCTCGATGAGAGCGGTCTGCCGTCAGGCCGGCGAGCGGACACCGGCATACCCGGACCGCTTGACGTGCGGCTGGAATGCGGCATGACGCAGCGGCGACTCCGGACGAGGCTACGTGGCGCGCGCCAGTTCCTGGCGCGAAGGGGAGACGAGGGATGAATGCCCAGCAATATGGCCGCTTGCGAGTGGAATTAGACACCTTTGTCTATACCAAACAGAATTCACCTTCTGTCTGGTATGACGCCAGATGTGTCATTTTGTCCGATAGGCGAGGCCATCGCAGCGGGTCGGCATCGTTCTCTCAAGGCAGGCAGGCGCTCGGCACCGCGGCCATGGCGGCAACCGTGGTCCAGAGCCTCGTCGGCGCGGCTGATGTGGCGGATTCGACCCGGGCGAGGGACGGACCGGCCGGCTCCGACGGCTCTGAAACGGCCGGCCGGACCCTCGGAGCCCGCATGAGCGATGCTGCGGAAATCATCCGGCCGTGGCCGCGCAGACGGCGCGGCCGTCGCGAAAGGCTGTTTCTGTGCGATCCGCCGCAGTCGGCCCGGCGCCGGCGCGAGAGTCCGTCGTCGCACCCAAGGAGCGGACCGGCGATCGCAGGGAGGTCGCTGGAGCTTCTCCGGGAAGTCTCAGCCGGCCGGAATGCGCCATTTCTGGTGCTGGCACCCCCTTCCGGCGTTGCTCGATAATGAACATTATGTCAAGTTAGCTTTGAAGACCCTCCTCCGTCGCCCCGGTTCGGAGTGCTCATGCCGCGGAAGCGAGTGCAACGGAGATCGGACTGACGCGGCGCCGACGCCATCGGACCTCGGCACGCCGAGCGGCCGCTGTTCCTACCGTTGTTCCTACCGTGGACGGACCGGCGTTGCGCGACCCAGGACCTCCTCGTGGTCCGCAGGCGGACCACGGCGATGGCCGTCGTTGTCCTGTCCGTCATCGCAGGATTCAACGCGCCGGGTGCATCTGCCTCCGGCCCGGATCGCCCGGGAAGCCGTTTCCGCACGGTCCGCGGTCGGCCCTCGGTGTCCCGCGAGAGCCGGTCACGCTCAGTGACCGCTCCCCTCTCCCCCGCGGTGTCCGCCGTTCGTGCCTACGAGCGTCACCTCGCTGTCGTGGTCCGGCAGCAGGGCCAGGAGTTGCCGCGTATGGCCGGGTAGTTCCACTTCGGCGAGGCCGGTGATGAGGTCGCGCAACGCCACGGGCTGATCGACCAGGGCCATGCCCTTGGACAGCAGCAGGGTGGGCACGGGCGTGTCGAGCTCGGCTTCGCTCAGGATCGGCCCGAGCGCGCACAGGGCCTCCCCCTGGTCGCGGACGCGGTCCCGAAGCCCGGCGTTGCCGCCGGCGCGCACGATGACGCGGTCGATGGTCCAGGCGTCGAGCGCCATGCGGTTGTCGTACGTCGCGCTCGCTCCCGCGGCGATCGACGACGCGGCGGCGATGGTGACGGCGTCGACGATGGAGACGTGCGCCAGAATCTGGTCGGCGTTCCACTCTCCGGCGGGCGGGACGAGGCTCGCTCCCCCGTGACCGGCCACCGTGGCGGCGGCGTCGAGCAGTGCGCGGTGGGCCTCGCGGAGCGGAGCGGTGTCCAGCATGTCGCCTTCTTTCTTCGCTGTTCGAAGTCGTGCGTGGCGAGCGCGGCCTCAGGTGTGCGCGGGCGACATCTCCCATGGCGCCTGCGGGAGGACGTCGCCCGTCTCGATCAGCGACTTGAGGTTCGCCAGCACGGCCGGCCATCCGTGCGAGACCCCGTTGCGCATGTCCTCGTTGGCGAGGTTCTCGTGGGTCACGCTGAGACGGACGATGTCCTGGTGCGGTTCGACGAGGAAGGTGACGACCGACGGTTGTCTCGGCTCGGCGTCGAGGGCGTCCTCGAAGGTGATGACCAGCCGTGTCGGGGGGTCGGCCTCGATCACTCGGCCGCCGACGTCGACCACGCCTGACCCGTCGACGCGCCGGTGCTCCCAGGTCGAGCCCGGCTGCCAGTCCGAGACGTTGGCGTGTCCCCAGTAGCGCGCTGTCAGGTCCGCGTCCGTCAGGGCGTGCCAGACCTGCTCCGCGCTCGCCCGGATGTAGGTGACGTAGACGTAGGTCGGCACGGACGTGGGTTCGTCGCTCATTGCGTACTCCTCCGCTTGTTTCTTGATGGCACTGATCGCGTTCAGCCGGGGCATGTCGAAGCCCGCGATCCAGCGCTGCTCGATCTCGTGGATCGGCACGGGGTTGAGGTAGTGAAGTCGTTCCCGTCCGCGCCGTACGACGGTGACGAGGTTGGCCCGCTCCAGGATGTCGAGGTGCTGGGTCGCCGACTGACGCGCCATGTCCAGGTGCTCGCACAGCTCGCGCAGCGTCTGACCGTTGTGCTCGCGCAGGCGGTCGAGCAGGAGTCGCCGGGTGGAGTCGGCCAGGGCCTTGAAGACCACGTCCATCTGTGTCGCCTCGGACTTCACACCCGAGATTATGCAGGCATTCGCCTGCCTATTGTCAACGCCGCTGTCGCCCGGGTCCGCCCGCCGCCGGAGCGGGCAAGGGCGCCCGAGGGTGAATTCGACGACCACGCCACCATCGGCGGACTTCGCACCGGCGGCCTGCTGGCGGCCGCGCTGACCCTCGTCGGCGCGATCGTCACTTCGCCGGTCTGTCACACGGACCGCCCCTGCACGACGAGGATGGGGGCCGCACCGCACCATCTCGATCGAGCGATCCCGGTCGCCCTCGGCCGTGGGGGTGCCCGGGATCCGGCTCAGCCACCGGATGTGCCGGGCGGCCAGTGCCTGAGCGTGTTCGGAGGTCGGGCGGACTCCGGCCTTCGCCGCGTCGGCCCATGCGGCGACGAGGTCCTCGGTGGCCTGTTTCCAGGCTCGCTGCTGGTCGAGGGTCTTGCCGTGCCACCAGTCGTTGCTCACCTGGAACGCGCGCTCGCCCCAGCGTGAGACGACCTCGTCCTGGTAGCCGTCGTTGAAGCCCGCCAGCATGACGTCCATCCGCGGCTCCGCCCCCGCTTGGAGCGCCTCCATGGTGTGACGCACGGACCGGATCTGCCGTTCGATGCGGTCCCGTTCCTTCTCCAGTGCGGCGATGTGGGCGCGGAGCCCGTCGTAGGTGTCCACTTCCTCGGCCAGGACCTCGGCGATGGCCTGCAAGCCCATGCCGAGCCGTCGCATGAGCAGGATGCGCTGTAGCCGGGCGACCGCGGCGGGGCCGTAGTAGCGGTACCCGTTCGCGCCGACCCGGGACGGGGCCAGGAGCCCGACGCGGTCGTAGTGGCGCAGGGTGCGGCTGGTGATGCCGGCCCTCGCCGCGAGCTCCTGGATGGTCCACTCCATCGTTCCAGTGTCACCCTCGGCTGTCACCGTCGGTGGAGTGTGGCGGCGATGATCTGCGAGCTGTCGGTAAGCAGGGCCTGGGCGGCGGTCTGCCCGGTCGCCGCCAGGTAGGTGTCGACCAGCCGGTTGCCCGCGGCGTACCCGGCGCCCATCGGCAGTCCCACGGGGGTGAGGCCGAAGCGTTCGGCGCTGGGGTCGCCGTGCACCCAGGCGGTGAAGTTCTGCATGCCTGTCACGTCGAGCCCGGTGAGCACCTTGCCGAAGATCTCGTCGTCGCGCAGGTGGGGCACGCCGATGCGGGTGGCGCCGAGTCGGTCGCCGTAGAGCTGGCGGGCGAAGGCGTCGGCCAGGCCCTCGGAGACGATGTGCTCGCCGACCGTGACGGTCATCGGGTCCCATACGATCCCGCCGGGGCCGAAGCGCAGGTTGTGGTGGAGTTCGTGTACGGCGGTGGCCTCCAGCCGTTCCACGTTCTCGGGGAAGGGCCAGAACGTGATGGTGATGTAGCCCGAGATGCCGCCGAACCCGGTCACTGCCTGGCAGGGACCCATGAAGTGCTCGTCGGCCGGATCGCCGAGCACGAACAGCACGGTGATGTCCGGGGCCTTCAGCCCCGGCGTCGCCTCCAGCAGTACGGTGAGGGCGTCGTCGAGGGCGCGTTGCATCCGCTCCCAGGATTGGGCCGCCGCCAGGGTTTCGAGCGCGTCGAGGCAGCGTTCCTCGTCGCGGTCGATGGGGAACCCGGACGTTTCGCGGTGTACGGCCGCGAGGTCGACGTCGCCGGGTTGGTAGCGGTACATGCCTCGGATGGGCTCCAGCATGGAGCGCAGCAGGTCGACGCGGTCGGCGACCGGGGCCAGCAGGATCCGCCTCATGGCGGAGTAGGTGTCGAGAACGGTGATCGGCATGGCCCGGATGGTAGAAGTTGACGCAGCGTCAAGGTCAAACCTGCGGCACGGCCGGCCCCCACAGGTGCCGCCGGGCCGGCTCGGGCGCCCGGAGGAGATGGCCGCCGCCGTGGCCTTCCTCGCCTCCGAGCCGAGCGGCTTCATCACCGGTTCGAGCCTGTACGTCGACGGCGGCCTGAACCGGATCTGAGTTCCACCGCTGGGGACGATGGGGGTCAGGCGGGTTGGTCGGGCAGGCAGACCGTGATGGCCTGGGGCACGACTTTGACCGTGATGCGCTCGACCCGGTCGCGGGCTCCCCCGTCGAGTTCGTACGCCATGGGGGTGCGGAGTTTGACCGACACCTTCCTGGCGCGGGTGATGCGGACGTAGGGGGACTTCTCTGCGTTTCCGGCGCTCATCCGGCCGAGGGCGCGGGCCCATTGGATGGGGCCTTCGGCGGTGGAGACGCCGACTTCGAGCCAGCCGTCGTCGAATCGGGCGTCTTCGAAGACGTCGATGCCGCCGGTGACGGTGCCGACGTTGCCGACCAGGACGCAGCTCGCGTCGCCTTCGAACCAGTCGTTGCCGTCGATCTTGATTTTCATGGGGGTCACGGCGCCGCCGACGTGGCGCAGGCCGGTCCAGATGTAGGCGAAGCGGCCGAGGCGGTCCTTGAGGCCGCGGTCGGCGTCGGCGATCATCTCGGCGTCGAATCCGACGCCGGCCATGACCGCGAAGTGCTCGCCGTTGATCTTTCCGAGGTCCATCTTGGCGCGGCGGCCCTCGAAGCCGATCCGTACGGCCTCGGGCAGGTCCTCGGGGATGCCGAGGTTGCGGGCGAGCAGGTTGGCGGTCCCGGCGGGGATGACGGCGACGGTCGCGTCGCTTCCGGCGAGGGCGTCGACGCAGCGTTGGACGGTTCCGTCGCCGCCCCAGAGGAAGAACAGGTCCGCGCCGTCCTTGAGGGCCTGGCGGACCTTCTTGGGGGCCTTCTTGCTCTTGGGGACCTCGTACCAGAGCAGGTCGGCGACGTCGTATCCAGTGATGAGTTTGCGGAGCTCGTCGAGTCCGCCGCCGATGGTCTTCTTGCGGTGCGCGATGACGGCGACGCGGGGCGCCGTGGTGCGGGGGGTGGCGGCGGCGGGCTCGTCCGTGGACCGCCGGTCAGCGGATTTCACCATGGACTGCCGGCTACCCGGATGTGGGCGGGTTAGGCGTCGGGCAGGGTGTAGTCGAGGAGGTAGTGGTGGCCGTCCGCCACGCGGATCGTGCCCTCGCCGGTGAGGCCGGCCAGTTCGCCGGTGCCGCTGGTGGGGACGATCTGCCATTTCATCCAGGGTCCGCCGTTGTGGCTGGCCGCGCCGTGCTGGAGTACGAAGGTGCCCTTGCGTCCGTGAAGGGTGCCTTCGAAGTGTTCGACGCCGACGTAGGCGGCGGGGCCGCCGGGGGTGACGACGGTGAGGATCTCGGTGGTGCTGGTGCCCACGAGGTCGCCCTGGAAGGTTTTGGCGATGTGGTTGCGGCCGAAGGTGGCGCCTTGTCTCTCCTCGGTCGCCAGCTCGGTCCAGCCGGTGATGTCGAAGGTTCCGGTCGCGTGTCCGTTCATATGTCCAGCGTGCCGGGTATTCCTGTCATCCCCTGCCAGGTATGGCGGTGACTTGCGGGTGAGGGGAAGGAGAAATCTCGGCGAATGCCGTTAAGCCGGCTACTTTGCAGCCGTTCATGACAGATGATCGGAGGCATGGGTTTCCCCCGACCGGCCGCCCCGGTCCTCGCCGGCCGGTCCGTCCAGGCGCGTCCACCGGAATGCTGACCTCTCCCTTTCCGTCCCAGGAGGGCCGCAGGACCGCGTTCGAGGTGTTCGGATCGGCTCCGACCGCTCCGCGCCGGGCGCGCGCGTTCGTACGGTGCCAGTTGCGGGGGTGGGAGCTCGCGCATCTGGCCGAGACGGCGGAGCTGGTCGTCTCCGAGCTGGTGACGAACGCGGTGCGGGCGACGGACGCCGTGGTCAGCCCGCCGGTCGCCTCGTCGATGTTCCCGGTGGCGCTGCGTACGGTGGCGCTGCGGGTCCGGGTGGCGTCCGGGCGGCGCAGCCTGTTCATCGAGGTGTGGGACGTCAGCGATCGTGAGCCGGTGCAGTGCGGCGACGTCGGCGACGTGGAGGGCGAGCTGGGCGAGGGCGGCCGGGGGCTCGCGCTGGTCGGCGGCCTGGCCCGGGACTGGGGGCACTACCCGGCGCCGGACCGGGGCAAGATCGTGTGGTGTGAGCTGGCCATCGTGCCGGTCGAGGCGGCGCGCCCGCAGAGGGTTCACCCGCGGGGGCCGGCGGGCGCCGGCCACGGGCGGCGCGATCCGGCGGGGACGCCGGCGACGGGCCCGCGGGAGCGGACGGCCGCGGCTGTCCCGGCGGGTGCCTCTGTGGGGGCCTCCGCGGCGACGTCGGCGGAGGGGCTGCCGCAGCGGGTGCGGCGGCATCCGGTGGGCGTGCGGGAGGACGGCCCGGACGAGGCGACGTTGCGGCGGGTGCTGGAGGGCCTGCGGGCGCTGGACGTGCGCGGCTGAGCGCCGGGCCGGCGGGGTGCCGGGCGGCTCAGGGGACGACGGTGACCGGCCAGCGGCCGGCGCGGACCAGGCGGAGGGCGACCGAGCCGATGAATCGGTGGCCGGCCTGGGTGGAGGCTCCCACCACGACCGCGTCCGCCCTGATCTCGTCGGCGATTCTGGCGAGGACGCCGGAGGCGTCGCCGAATTCGGTGCGGAAGGTGTAGTCGACGCGTGAGTGGGCGGCCTGGGCGAAGCGTTCCACCTGGTCGCGGAGCTCCGCGGCGACCTGCTCCCCCGCCTCGATCACCGAGGCCGACGCGGCGGGCATCATCGTGCTGATCGTGCCGGGGTTGGTGACGTGGACGAGGACGACGTGCGAGCCCTGACGGCGGGCGAGCCCCCAGGCGTACGCCGCGGCGCGCATGGAGGTCTCCGAGCCGTCTATGCCGGCGAGGATCACCCGCGGGCCGTCGGTGCCCAGCTCGAACGTGTTCACGCAAGTCAGCGTACGGCGTCGGGCGGGGCGCACGGGAACCCGGTCAGGCGTCGTGTGATCTTCGCGGGCCGCCAGGGAGGCGGGACGGGGTCCGGATCGCGGCGCGGATAACCTGTTGCGGAAATGTCGGGGCCGTTGGTTAGGGTCTCGGATCGTGGCTGATCAACCTCTGATCTACGCGCGCGGCCTGGTCAAACGCTTCGGGGAGTTCACCGCCGTCGACGGGATCGACCTTGAGGTGGCGCCGGGTGAGGCGTTCGGTTTCCTCGGGCCCAACGGGGCCGGTAAGTCCTCCACCATGCGGATGATCGGCTGCGTGTCGACGCCGACCTCCGGGGAGCTGCGGATCCTGGGCATGGACGCGGTGCGCGACGGGCCGCGGATCCGGGCGCGGCTGGGGGTGTGTCCTCAGCTGGACAACCTCGATCCCGACCTGACGGTGCGGGAGAACCTGGTGACGTATGCCCGTTATTTCGGGTTGTCGCGGGTGGAGAGCCGCAGGCGCGCCGACGAGTTGCTGGAGTTCGTGCAGCTGTCCGAGCGCGCGGGCGGCAAGGTGGAGCCGCTGTCGGGGGGCATGAAGCGGCGGCTGACGATCGCGCGGGCGATGGTGAACGACCCTGATCTCGTGCTGCTCGACGAGCCGACGACGGGGTTGGACCCGCAGGCGCGTCATCTGTTGTGGGAGCGGCTGTTCCGGTTGAAGCAGCGGGGCGTCACGCTGGTGCTGACGACGCACTACATGGACGAGGCCGAGCAGTTGTGCGACCGGCTGGTGGTGATGGACGGCGGCAGGATCGTGGCGGAGGGGTCGCCGCGGTCGCTGATCGAGACCTATTCGACGGCCGAGGTGGTCGAGGTGCGCTTTCCCGGCATGCCCGAGTCGGGGGCGCGGCATGCGGCGGCGCTGGAGGGGGTCGGCAAGCGGGTGGATCCGCTGCCCGACCGGGTGCTGGTCTACGTGGACGACGGCGACGCCGCGTTGGCCGAGATCCAGCGGCGGGGGCTGGAGCCGTCGAGCGTGCTGGTGCGGCGGTCGACGCTGGAGGATGTGTTCCTCCATCTGACGGGCCGGACGTTGGTGGACTGAGATGGCCGTGAGCCTTGGGGTGCATCCGACGGTCGCGGTGCTGGAGCGGCATCTGACCTTGTACCGGCGGTTGTGGCAGGCGTCGGTGTTCTCCTCGTTCGTGCTGCCGGTGCTGTTCCTGCTGAGCATCGGTATCGGTGTGGGCGGTTATGTCGGCAAGGTCCAGGGGGTCGACTACCTGTCGTGGATCGTGCCGGGCGTGCTCGCGTCGACGGCCTTCCAGATCGCGGTGGGTGAGTCGACCTACTCGGTTCTCGGGGACTTCAAGTGGGTCCGGGCCTATCACGCGATGCGGGCCACGCCGGTGGGGCCGGCGGACATGGTCCGGGGCCAGCTGCTCTACCTGGTCCTGCGGGTGACGATCGCGGTCGTGGCCTTCCTGGTCGTGGTGGTGTTCTTCGGTGGGCTGCACTCGCCGTGGGCGCTGGTCACTCCGCTGGTGTGCGCGGTGCTGACGGTGTCGGTGTCGGCGCCGGTGACGGCGTTCGCCGCCACGATCGAGCATGACAGTTACTTCTCGCTGCTGTTCCGGTTCGTGGTGATCCCGTCGACGTTGTTCGCCGGGGTGTTCTTCCCGGTGGAGCAGCTGACGGCGGTGTTGCGTCCGCTGGCCTACGCCTCGCCGTTGTGGCATGCGGTGGAGTTGTGCCGGGCGGCGACGCTCGGCACGGCCCCGGCCTGGCCGGTCGCGGTGCATGCCGGGTATCTGCTGGCGTGGGCGGTGGCGGGGTTCTTCCTGGCGGTGCGGGCGTTCCGGCGGAGGTTGGAGGACTGATGGTGACCGCGCTGGTGGCGTCCCGGGTCTCCCCCGGCCGGGTGGGCGCCGTCATCGGCCGCAACGTGGGGGCGCTGCGCTCCGGGCCGTCGTACTGGATCATCCTGGTGTCGGGCTTCTTCGAGCCGCTGCTGTATCTGCTGTCGATCGGTGTCGGGGTCGGTGCGCTGATCGGTGATCTGACGGTGGACGGGCGGACCATGTCGTACGCGGCGTTCGTCGCGCCGGCGATGCTGGCGGTGTCGGCGATGTCGGGGGCGCTGGCCGAGACGACGTTCAACTTCTTCTTCAAGTTGAAGTACATGAAGACGTTCGAGGCGGTGCTGGCGACGCCGGTGCGGCCCATCGAGATCGCGGTCGGCGAGCTGATCTGGGCGATCGTGCGGGGTTCGCTCTACACCGGGATCTTCCTGGCTGTGATGGTCGCGATGGGGTTGACGGAGCCCGGCTGGGCGTTGGCCGCGTTTCCGGCGACGGTGCTGGTGGGACTGGCCTTCGGCGGGCTGGGGATGGCGGTCAGCACGCTGATGCGGGGCTGGCAGGATTTCGACCTGATGGGGACCGGGCAGTTCGCGTTGTTCCTGTTCTCCGGGACGTTCTCTCCTGTGCGGGATTACCCGGACCCGGTCGAGGTGCTGGTCCAGGTCACGCCGCTGTATCACGCGGTGGAGCTGGTGCGTGGCCTGTGCATGGGCGCGCTGGGGTGGGGGCTGCTGTGGCACGTGGCCTACCTGCTGGCGCTGGCCGTGGCGGGGGTCTGGTTCGCCTCCCGGCGCCTGACCCGGGTCCTTTGTGACTGAGGGGCGCGGCTGACGGCGCGACTCCCCCACGCCCACGGCGTCTCGCGCTCAGGGGGGAGACGGGTCGATCTTCACGCGGTCGCTGTCGTCGTCCGTCAGGAACGACGCCAGTGAGCGCCCCTCTTCGGTCACGGCGGCGCGGTCGGATGGGGAGAGGCGGCGCAGCGGGGTGACGACGACGGTGCCGGCCGTGACGTCCCAGGTCGCGGCGACCCGGCCGTCCACCAGGACGACGCGGGCGCCGGCGACCGACACGCCGCGGTGGGCGTCGTCGACGATGCGGCTGCGGTCGTGGTAGCCGAGGATCGCGTTGTCGAACGCCGGTAGGAAGCGCACGGGCGCGGGCGTGCCGGGGTCGGGACGCGGCGCGTCGGGCAGGTCGAGCAGTTGCCGGCCGCGTTCGTCGCGGAAGGCGATGAGTTCTCCGCGTACGGCGTCGACCGCGGCGGGCAGCCCGGCCAGGCCGCACCAGGCGCGCAGGTCGGCGGACGAGGCGGGCCCGTACGCGGCCAGATAGCGGAGGACCAGCGCCTGGCCCGTCTGGTCGGGTCCGTCGGCAGTGAGCGGGGCGATGTCGCGTCCCAGCCATGTCGCGAGGGGTGCGTTGCGTACTCCCGCTTTGGTGCGCCACAGTCCGCGCGGGGGCAGCTGGGCCATCGGGATGAGCGCGGCGACGAGCAGTTCGCCCAGTGCCCGGCGTGGCGGTGCGGGCCAGCGGCCGGCGAGCGCGTCGACGAGTTCGGCCATCGTGCGGGGCCGTCCGTCGGCCATGATCTCCCGGCCGGCCGCCGCCACCTCGTCCGGATCGAGCCCGGCGAGTTCGCGGCGGTAGGTGGTCAGCACCCGCTGACGCAGCATGGTGTCGTGCCGGGCGCGCCAGGCCAGTGCGTCGTCGGCGGTGACGAGGTGGACGGTGCGGCGCATCAGGTGGGTGCGGACCACGTGGCGTCCGGTCAGCAGGTCGTCCAGGGCGGCGGGGTGGAAGGCGCGCACCCGGGACCACAGCCCGATGAAGGGTTCCTGTGGTTCCTGTGCCTGCATGCCGCCCAGGTGCGCGACGACGTCGAGGACCGGTGTCGCGGTGCGGTCGAGCAGGAACTGCCGGGCGAGCGTGGCGCGGTTCAGCGCGCGGTTGTCGAGGACTCTCATCAGGCGCGGGAAGGTCGGCTGTCGTTCTCAGCCGTTGTAGGGTGCCGCGACGTCGAGGACCCAGACGACGCCGAAGCGGTCCTTGACCATGCCGTAGAGCGGGGCCCATTGCGCGGGCTCCAGCGGGCGCACGACGGTCGAGCCGACGGTCAGTTTGTCCCAGAGGGCGGTGATCTCGTCGGTGTCGTCGCCGCGTACGGAGACGAAGACGGCGTTCTCGCCCGGGTTCCAGGGGGTGTGGGAGGGCACGTCGTAGGCCATGACGTGGAAGCCGTTGTCCGCGATCACCTGGCCCCACATCACCCAGTCCGCCTCGTCCGCATTCCGCGCGTCGCCCGCGTCCTTGTAGGTGACGGCGACGACGTGGCCGCCGAAGACGGAGTGATAGAAGTCGAGCGCCGCGCGGGCGTCGCCGCGGAAGTTCAGGTGGGTCGTGGTGGTGATGGACATGGTGGCTCCTCGTCGTGGATCTGTCGGACTGGCGCCGGACGAGCCCGTGCCGGGAAGCGGCCGGGGGTCGCGTCGCTGCCGTGGGTTCGGCCTCGGCCGGCGTCGATGACCTCACACTTCCATGGGTAGAGGACAGGGTGTGTCCTCCACTGGAGGCAGGATGGGTCTTGTGCCGAAGACGTCCGCGCGGCTGCTCGCGCTTCTGTCGCTGCTGCAGACCCGTCGTCACTGGTCGGGTGAGCACCTGGCCGAGCGGCTGCGGGTCAGTGCGCGTACGGTCCGCCGGGATGTCGACCGCCTGCGCGAGCTCGGTTATCCGATCACGACCTTCATGGGGCCCGATGGCGGCTATCGGCTCGAGGCCGGTTCGCAGATGCCTCCGTTGCTGTTCGACGACGACCAGGCCGTGGCCCTCGCCGTGGCGCTGCAGACGGCCACCACGACCGGCGCCGGCATCGGGGAGGCCGCGGCGCGGGCGCTGAACACCGTCCGGCAGGTCATGCCGGCGCGGCTGCGTCATCGCATCGACACTCTCCAGATCACCGCCGTCGAGCGGCCGGAGGTTCGGGTCGACGGCAGCGTCCTCATGGCGCTCAGCGCCGCCGTCCACGCCGGTGAGGTGCTGCGTTTCGACTACGCGCCGCAGGCGTGGGTGGACGACGACGGCGTGCCGAGGCCGCCGCGCCGGGTGGAGCCTCATCATCTGGTGGCCTGGGGCGGGCGTTGGTATCTCGTCGCCTGGGACCTCGACCGCGAGGACTGGCGGACCTTCCGCGCCGACCGGATCACCCCGCGCTCCCCCACCGGGCCGAGCTTCGTCCCGCGTGAGCTGCCGGGGGGTGACGTGGCCGCCTTCGTGTCCGCGCGGTTCCGGGGCGCGGGCGGCTCCGGCGAGTGGCCCTGCCGGGGCGAGGTGGTTCTCGGGCTGCCCGCCGCCTCGGTGTCCCTGTACGCCCGCGACGGAGTGGTCGAGGAACTCGCCCCGGACCGTTGCCGGCTTGTCCTGGGGTCGTGGTCGTGGGCGGGTCTGGCCGCCGACATCGGCAGGTTCGACGCCGACATCGAGGTGGTCGGTCCGGCCGAGCTCAGGGATGCCTTCGCGCGGCTGGCCGGCCGCTTCGCCGCGGCGGCGAGCGGCCCGCCGGTCACGCGGTCCCCGCTCCCTTGAGTGCGGCCGGACCCCCGGTCCCCCGCCGGTCTGTCCCGGTCAGTCCACGGTCAGTCCACACTGGGCAGCAGGCCGGGGTCTGTGGTGTGCTCGGCCTGTGCCGGCGGGTTGGTGCGGCGCAGGACGGTGAGGGCGATGAGGACGGCGGCCACCAGGAGCGCGGCGCCGAGGGTCAGGCCGAGGGCGTAGCCGTCGCTGAGGGCCTCGGGTGTGGCGGCCGGCCCGGTGCGGTTGTAGGCGACGGTGCCGAGGGCGGCGAGCCCGAGTGAGGCGCCGATCTGGCGTGAGCTGTTGAGCAGGCCTGAGGCGGTGCCGGTCTCGTGGGGTGCGACGCCGGCGGTGGCGGTGGAGACGACCGGTGCGAGGCAGAGCCCGAAGCCGACGCTGGCGACGATGGAGGGTCCCAGGACGTCGGTGGTGAAGGTCCCGTCGGGGCCGATGAGGCCGAACCAGGCGAATCCGGTCGCGGTGAGGAGCCCGCCGATGACCAGGAGCGTGCGGGGGGCCAGGCGGTAGCCGAGTTTGACGGCGAGCACGGAGCCGGCGACCACTCCGAGGGCGAACGGCAGGAACATGACGCCGGTCAGCGCGGGCCCGGTCCCGAGGACGCGCTGGAGGTAGAGGGACACGAAGTAGAAGGCCGAGGCCATGGCCGCGCCGACCAGGAGGTTGTAGGCGTTCGCGCCGGTGACCGAGCGGTTGTTGAACAGGCCGAGCCGGATCAGCGGGTCGCGGGCGGTGGTGCGTTCGACGTGGAGGAAGGCGGCCAGCAGGGCGGCGGCGATCCCGAGGGTGGTCACGGTGACCGGCGAGGTCCACGAGTAGTGGTCGGTGCGGACGATGCCGAACACCAGCAGGGTCATGCCCGCGGTGGCCAGGACGGCGCCGAGCACGTCCGGGCGGCCGCCGCGGGCGGGGGGCGGGCCCGGGTCGGCTCGCCAGGTCAGGGCCAGTGCGCACGCGGCCATCGGCACGTTGACGAACATGACCCAGCGCCAGCCGGCGTACTCGGTGAGCAGGCCGCCGATGAGGACGCCGAGGGCGCCTCCGGCGGCGTTCATCGCGCTCCACACGCCGAAGGCGCGGATGCGGGCCCTGCCCGCGGGGAACGTCGCGGTCAGCAGCGCGAGTGCGGCCGGGGCCAGCGCGGCGGCCCCGATGCCCTGTGCCGCCCGGGCGGCGACGAGGTGGCCGGGTTCCTGGGCGAAGCCGCCGGACAGTGAGGCGAGGCCGAACAGGGTGAGGCCGAGCAGCAGGACGCGTCTTCGGCCGTACCGGTCGGCGGCCTTGCCGCCCAGCAGGAGCAGCCCGCCGAAGGCGAGGGCGTAGGCGTGGATCACCCAGGTCAGTCCCACCGCGCTGAAGCCGAGGCCGGCGGCGATCTGCGGGAGGCCGACGTTCACGACCGACAGGTCCAGCGACACCATGAACTGCACGACGGCCACCGCGGTGAGGGTGCGCCCTGGCCGGGCGGTCGGGATGTGCGTCATCGCGGGCTCGTTCTCCGTGTGGCCGGCAGACTTTCGGAACATGTTCCGAAAATAGCATCCGGACCGGCCGGCGGGAACCCCCATGGGCGGAACCCGCGCTCTGTTTCGCGACCGGGGGCGGCGGAACGGCATGATGGGGCAATGCCCCGACCGCCCGCAGCGCACGGCCGCACCGGCCGGCCACCCCTGACCTCCCGTACGCAGATCGTGGCGGCGGCCCGCCGGCTCATCGACCGGGACGGCTGGGAGAAACTGACCATCCGGAGGCTGGCCGCCGAGCTCGGCATCGGGGCGACCACCCTCTATCACCACATCCGGGACAAGGACGACCTGCTGGTCCTGCTGCTGAATCACTACGTCGAGCAGCTCGAACGCCCCCGGCTGCCCGCCGAGCCGCGCGAGCGCATCGTCGCGGCCGCCGTCGCCCTGCACGACGCTCTCGCGGCCTGGCCGTGGGCGGCGGAGGTCCTCACCTCCGACGGTTTCGTCGGCCTGCTGGACGAGTCGGCGCTGTGGATGGTCGAGGCCGTCGTGGCCGGAGCCCGCGACCACGGATGCACGCCCGTGCAGGCCGTCGACCTCTTCCGCGGCATCTGGTACTACACCGTCGGGGAGATCCTCGTCCGCGCCCACTCCGCCCGCCGTCCGGTCGTCGACGAGCGCCACCGCGGGGCCCTGTTCAGCGGCCTCGACGCGTCCCGGGTGCCGCACCTGGCCGCCATCGGCGACCAATGGCCCGCCCTCGCGGCACGGGACACCTATCCTCAGGGCCTGCGCGCGTTCGTCGACGGGCTGCTCGCCCACGCGGCGCCGGCTCCCCATGACGCGGGCTGACCGCCGCACCCGACCGGGGCGGCGCAGGCCTGCCACGGCCGCCGGCGACGACCCCGATGCGGCGATCGCGGACGGCGGGTGGCGCGGCACGACCCTGCTGCGGCCCGGCTGGCTGGCCTACACCGGCGTGGCGGGCGTCACCGAGCCGCACGCCCACGCCGCCGTGCAGGTCCTGATCGTCGGCGACGGCGTGGTGGAGCTGACCGACCCTCATCAGGCCCGCGGCCCGGTGCGGGCCGCGATCATCCCCGCCCGTGTCCGGCACGCCCTGCACGCCGGGCCGGGCGCGCAGGCCACCATGATCTACCTCGACCCCGCCGGCGGCGCCGGTCGCCGGCTGACCGCCTGTCTGAGCGGCCCGGGCCACGACCGCCTCGATCGGTGGGCGGCCGCCGCCCGCGCGCTGCTCCCGCCCGCGGGCCCCGGCGTGGCACCCGACCCGGCCGCGCTGGTCCACGGCTGGAGCACGCCCGCCGGCGCTCGGCACCCGGCGCTGCGGCACGCCCTGCGGGTGCTGCCGGGGCTGCTGCACGGCCCGGTACGGCTCACCGACCTGGCCGCCGCGGCCGGGATCTCGGCCAGCCGCCTGGGCCACCTGTTCTCCGCCGAGCTCGCCCTGCCGTTCCCTCCGTACCTGCGCTGGGCCCGGCTGTGCCGCGCCGTGGAACTGGCGGCCGGCGGGGCGAGTCTCACCCAGGCCGCGCACGGGGCCGGCTTCGCCGACAGTTCCCACCTGACCCGCGTCACCCGGGAGATGTTCGGGCTGGCCCCCTCCCACCTGCTCGCCGCCCTGTCCCCGCCCACGCCCTGAACGAGGTCAGCGGATCCGTCCAAGCCCGCCGGGCCGCGTCTCCCCCAGCCTGGACGGCATGCATCGCACCGTGAACCCGACCGTGAACCGGCCTGCGAACCGGCCTGTGAACCGGCCTGTGAACCGGGCCGTGAGGGCCGTGATCCGCTACGGCTACGTGCCGTTCATGCTCGTCGGCGTCGACGGCGCCGGCGTCGCCCTGGCCGCCGTCGGCGCCGCCAAGCTCTGGCTGCTCGGCCTGCTGCTCCTGGCCGTCGGCTGCTCGTTCGCCGCCGAACGCCTGCTGCCGTACGAGGACGCCTGGAACGCCCCGCTGTCGGGGGACGGGCGGCGCGACGCCGTCCACGCCTTCGTCAACGAGAGCCTGCTGCTCGTCAGCGTGGCGGCCGTTCCGCTGCTGGCCGCCCACGTCACCGTCGTCGAGCTGTGGCCGCGTTCCTGGCCCTTCGTCGTGCAGGTGACGGCCGCCGTGCTGGTCGCCGACCTGGGGATCACCCTGGTCCACTACGCGAGTCACAAGGTCGGCGTGCTGTGGCGCTTCCACGCCGTCCACCACTCGGTCAGACGCTTCTACGGCCTCAACGGGCTGATGAAGCACCCCTTGCACCAGACGGTGGAGATGACCGCCGGGGTCGCCCCGTTGCTGCTGATCGGCCTGCCGGTCGAGGTGGCCTGCGCGCTGGCGCTTGCCGTGGCGGTCCAGTTGCTGCTGCAGCATTCCAACGTCGACTATCGCGTCGGAGCGGCCAGGTATGTGCTGGCGTTGAACGAGGGCCATCGCTTCCACCACCTCAAGTGGGCCGGCGTCGGGGATGTCAACTTCGGTCTGTTCACCCTCGTCTGGGACCACCTGCTCGGCACCTTCTCCTACGACCCCGCCCGCCGTTTCTCCTCCGAGCTGCTCGGCATGGCCGCCAGGCCGGACTACCCCGCCGCCTACCTGCCGCAGCTGGCCGAGCCGTTCCGCGCCTCGGGCGCCTGTCACGCCGGGCCGTCCCGGCCCGGGCCTACTCGTGCCGGGGCCCGGTGGGAGCCGCGGCGGCCTGGATGCCGTCCAGGAGCCAGTCGAGGCCGAGGGTGAAGCTGGTGTCCCAGTCTCCGTCGGCGACCAGGGGGCCATGGGCGGCGAGGACGGGATAGTCGTCGCTCCTGGCGCGGAAGAGATCCCGGGCGGCCTGCCGCGCGGCGTGCTTTCCCCGCGCCGTCCAGGTCGTCTGCATGAGCGCGGACCCGATGACGTAGTTGGACAGCCCGTACGCCGCGGCGGTCAGGTGGGGTTCTGCGACCCCGGCCTTCACGAGGGTGGCGTACAGGAACTCGCTGCGGGCGAGCACGTTGGGGCCGAGCATGGGGCGGCCCAGCAGCGCCGCGGACCAGGGGTGGTCCAGGAGGACGGCGCGCCACCCGGTGACCAGGGCGGTGACGTCGGCGCGCCAGTCCCGGCCGGCCTCCCCGGGGATCTCGACCGCCGCGAAGATCGCGTCGAGGGCGAGGTCGAGGACGTCGTCCTTCGTCTTCAGGTGCCAGTACAACGTCGTCGAACCGGTGCCGAGGCGTTCGGCGAGCCGCCGCATGGTCAGCCGGTCGGCGCCCTCCTCGTCCAGGAGGGCGACGGCCTCCTCGACGATCCGGTCGCGGCTGAGCGGCGGCGCCTCACGCGCCGCCCGCGCGGGCGGCCGCAGCCACACGTCTCCGGCCGATCCCGAGCCTTTCCCCGCCACTTCGCGTCCTCCTCGTCGCCGGGAGCGAGTCTAGTATGGTGATCGGCCACCGGATCAATGATCCGGTGGCCGGAACGTCAGTCCGGAGAGTGGGAGGGGACGGCGATGGCGGGTCACGTGGAGGTGGACCGGCTCACCTACGTGCTGCCGGACGGGCGGCTGCTCCTGCACGAGGTGTCGTTCCGGGTCGGCGACGGCGTCAAGGCCGGGCTGGTGGGGCCGAACGGCGCGGGCAAGACGACCCTGCTGCGGCTCATCAGCGGGGACCTGCGCCCGGACGACGGCCGGGTCACCCATTCGGGCGGGCTCGGCGTGATGAGGCAGTTCATCGGCGGCGTCCGCGACGACCGCACCGTGCACGACCTGCTGCTGTCGGTCGCTCCCGAGCGGGTCCGGGCCGCGGCGGCGGCCCTGCGGCGGGCGGAGTCGGCGTTGGCGGCCGGTGAGAACGAGACGGCACAACTGGCCTACGCACAGGCGATCGGCGACTACGCCGACGCCGGCGGTTATGACATGGAGGTGGTGTGGGACACCTGCGCGACGTCGGCGCTCGGCCTGCCGTACGAGGTGGTCCGGAGACGGCCGGTGAGCTCGCTGTCGGGCGGAGAGCAGAAACGTGTCGTGCTGGAGGCGCTGCTGCGCGGCCCGGACCAGGTGCTGCTGCTGGACGAACCGGACAACTACCTGGACGTGCCCGCCAAGCAGTGGCTGGAGGGCCGGCTGCGTGCCACGTCCAAGACGGTGCTGCTGGTCTCCCACGACCGGCGGTTGCTGGCCGAGGCCGCCGACCGCATCGTGACGGTGGAGTCTCGCGGCGTATGGGTGCACGGCGCCGGCTTCGCCACCTACGCCCAGGGCCGCCGCGACCGTATCGACCGGCTGCAGGAGCGGCGGCGCCGCTGGGACGAGGAGCACGCCAAGCTCCGCCGCCTGGTGCAGACCCTGCGGCAGACGGCGGCCAACAACGACGCCGTCGCCTCGGCCTACCGGGCCGCCCGTACGCGACTGGAGCGCTTCGAGGAGGCGGGCCCGCCCGAGCGTCCGCCGAGGCGGCAGAACGTACGGATGCGGCTGCGCGGCGGCCGGACCGGTAAGCGCGCGATCGTCTGCGAGGGCGTGGAGCTCACCGGGCTGATGCGGCCGTTCGACCTGGAGATCTGGTACGGCGAGCGCGTGGGCGTCGTCGGGTCGAACGGCTCGGGCAAGTCCCACTTCCTGCGGTTGCTGGCCGAGTCCGCAGGCGACGCCGTCGCCACGGTGCGCCACAGCGGTCTCGTGCGACTGGGCGCCCGGGTGGTCCCCGGCCACTTCGTGCAGACCCATGCCCGGCCCGACCTGCACGGCCGCACCCCCGCCGAGCTGGTGACGTCCGGGCACGCGCTCACGCTGAACGACGCGATGGCGGCGCTGGCCCGTTATGAGCTCGCGCCGGCCGCCGAGCAGCGGTTCGAGACCCTGTCCGGCGGGCAGCAGGCACGGTTGCAGATCCTGCTGCTGGAGCTGTCCGGTGCGACCCTGCTGCTGCTCGACGAGCCGACCGACAACCTCGATCTGGCCAGTGCCGAGGCCCTGCAGCAAGGGCTGGCCTCCTTTTCCGGCACAGTGCTGGCCGTCACCCATGACCGTTGGTTCGCCGCCGACTTCGACCGCTTCCTCGTCTTCGGCGCCGACGGAACGGTGTACGAGAGCGCCGAGCCGGTGTGGGACGAGGCACGGGTCAGGCGTGGCCGTTGAGGCGCGGACGTTCAGGACACGCAATGGGCCTCGTCGGTACGCGGGGGCGATAATGCCGGGCATGTATCGGGAGAGGGCTTCGCGTGTGCCGCGGGCGGTGCTGTGGTGGAGCACCTCCCCCGGCTCCGACGCCGCCGAGCGGCGGGTGCTGCCGGACGGATGCATGGACGTGATCTGGGCGGACGGCGCGCTGCTGGTGGCGGGCCCGGACACCGCCGCGCACGTGGTGAGCGACCGGCCCGGTGCCCGCTATGTGGGGCTGCGCTTCGGCCCCGGCACCGGCCCGGTGGTCCTCGGAGTCCCGGCGCACGAGCTGCGCGACCGGCGGGTGCCGCTGGCCGACCTGTGGCCCGGCGCCGAGGTACGGCGGCTGGCCGAGCGGGCGGGCGAGGCCGCCGCCCGGCACCCGTCGCCGGGAATGCGTCTGGGCGCGGT
>NZ_JBFAOO010000065.1:0-37023 GCF_040675265.1 Microbispora sp. NPDC049633 | reverse complement strand
CGATCTACGGGGACGGGCTGGGGCTTGGTGAAGGGCTGGGGGACGACGTCGCGCCGCTGACCCGGTACACGACGGTGCCGTGAGCCGGCACGCTGGCCGAGATGGCGCCGGTGGTGCCGCTGACGGTGTTGGTCCAGGCGTCGCGCAGGGTGAACGAGCCGCCGGACAGTCCGATGGCGGAGGCGGTGGTGCTGATCGTGGTGGTGCTGCCGCCCTGGTTGAACAGGGCGACCGCGACGTCGCCGTTGCCGAGCTTCTTGGCCAGCACGCGCCGGGTGCCGTCGTTGCTTATCTGGCGTGCCTGCACCGCGAGCGGGTCCTGGTTGATGGCGATCAGGTTGGCGTTCTTCAGGATCGTCTGCGTCGCGGCGTCCATGTTGCGCACGTCGTTGCCGAGGATCAGGGGTGAGGCCATCATCGCCCACAGGGCGAAGTGGCTGCGCATCTCGGTGTCGGTCATGCCGCCCCGGCCGACCTCCATCATGTCCGGGTCGTTGAACGCTCCCGGTTTCGCGTAGGAGGCGAGCGGGACGGTGACGTTGACGATGTTCTGGATGCCCATCGGGTAGCCGTTGGTCTGACCGGTGTCCCACTTGTTGGTGATGTCCTCGGTCGTCCGCCACATGTTGGCGATGTCGCCCCAGTCGCGCTGCGGGCCGGTCTTGGCGTGGATGCTGTTGGAATTGATGCTGTAGACGATCGGCCGTCCGGTCGCCGCCAGCGCGTCACGCATCTTGGCGAAGGTTCGGACCTGGTCGTCGATGGTGCCGCTGGGGGAGCACCAGTCGTATTTGAGGTAGTCCACGCCCCAGGCGGCGAACTGTCTGGCGTCCTGGGCTTCGTGTCCCTGGGCGCCGGTCGCGCCGGGGTAGCTGCCGAAGTACTGCGCGCAGGTCTTGTCCAGCGGCGCCTGATAGATGCCGAACTTCAGCCCTTTGGCATGCAGGTAGTCGCCGAGGGCCTTCATCCCGCTCGGGAACCGCGAGGCGTTGGCCTGCAGGTTCCCGGCGGAGTCGCGGGTCGAGTTCATCCAGCAGTCGTCGACCACGACGTACTGGTAACCCAGATCGCGCAGGCCGGAGTTGACGATCGCGTCGGCCATCTGCTTGATCAGCGTCTCGGAGATGTTGCAGCCGAAGGTGTTCCAGCTGTTCCAGCCCATGGGGGGTGTGCGGGCCACCCCGTTGTCCAGGGCGGCGGCCTGGCCCTGCAGGGCCAGGCCGCCGGTCGCGAGAACGCCGGCGGCGAGTAGAGCTCCCACCTTGCGCACGGACCCTCCTTCAGGTGAGTCACGGATGGACGGGTCGCCGGTCCGGTGTCGTGGGCGGCCAGGATCGCTCCGGCCACGACACCGGACAGGAATGGAAGATCAGGGGCCACCGCGGGTGACGGACGGGGAGAGCGCGCTGCCGTCGGCGGCGGAACCCGAGATGGTGGACGAGCCGGTGATGGGGCTTACCGGTAGGTGATCCCGGAGGTGGTGTAGACGCAGTTGACGCCGTCGGGCCCGCTGCCGGTCTTGGTGGGTTCGCCGCTGGTCACGCCCTTGTACTTCTCGCAGATGACGACCTTCTTGTTCGGGTCGTTGACGATCGTGATCTGGGAGAGGCGCGCTGTGTCGCCGTAGTTGGGGTTGATGGCGGCCAGGACTTTGCCGGGTGTGGTGGCGGTGACGTTCTGGATGACGACGTTGCGTTTGTACTGGGTGGAGCAGTTGCCGCAGGAGCGGTAGAGCTTGCCGAAGTTCTGCACCTGGAAGTTCTTGATGACCATGGTGCCGGGGCCGTTGTGCTGGAAGACCTTGTCGCTGGCCGATCGGGCGCCGCCGCCGTCGATGGTCATCGTCTGGGAGGAGGAGGTGCCTTTGAAGGTGGCGGCGTCCTCACCGACGTCTTCCCACCAGACGTTCTGCAGGGTGCAGGTGCCGGTGCAGTGGACGCCGTCGGCGGCGGGCGAGCCGATGATGACGTTCTTCAGGACCGCGCCGTTGGTCAGTTTGAAGACGGGGGGCTGGCCCTCGTTCTGGCTGCCGGAGCCGAGGGCGCCGGTGCCGTAGTAGCGCTTCATGCCGCCGTCGAGGGTGCCGGAGACGTTTATCGTCGCGCCGACGGCCTGCTGGCCGCTCGGGGACGGCCAGGCGGCCAGGCGCAGGGCGAACGGGGCGGTGTGCGGGACTGTGTGCGGGGTGGTGGCCGCGGACGCCACCGGCCGGTCCGGCCGCGAGCATCGTCCCGGCCGCCGAGGCGGCCACGAACGCGGCACGGAATCGCGCGAATGTGCTCATACACACTCCAGAGGACAGCGGAGGGCCTTACTTGGCCGTCTCCGGGTGGTCACGTGCCGGTCAGACCACGGTGCAGGGGACGCCGTTGAGGGTGAAGGCGGTCGGTTCGGCCGTGTTGCCGCTGTGGGTGGCCTGGAAGCCGATGTCGACGGTGGCCCCGGGAGCCAGAGTGCCGTTGTAGTCGACGTTGCGGGCGCTCACCTGGCCGCTGGAGGGCGAGTAGGTGGCGTTCCAGCCGGAGGTGATCGACTGGCCCGAGGGCAGGGTGAAGGCCAGCGTCCAGCCGTTGATCGCCGAGGTCCCGGTGTTGGTGATGCTGATGCTGGCGGTGAAGCCGTTGCCCCAGGTGTTCATCGTGTAGCTGACCCGGGGCCCGGTCCCGGTGCCGCCGCTGGGCGATGTGACGGGTGACGGACTGGGCGACACGATGGGCGACGGGCTGGGGGACTGGCCGCCGCTCAGGCTGGTCACGAAGGTCGTCATACTGCGAGCGGGCAGCGTGACGGTGAGGGACCCGTTCGACATGGTGGTCGCCGCCTGGGGCGCGACGTTCCTGCTCCCGTCGGTCACCCAGGACGAGACGCCGGCCGAGCCGGCGTTCGCCACGGTGAACTGCTGGCTCACCGCGGAGGTCCCCTTGTTGATGGCGACGATGACGACGGTGTTGCCGCTCCGGTACGCCGAGACGTAGACGTTCGTCGCCGGGTTCGCCGTCGCGTCGATCCGCACATATCCGGGGCGGACGAACCTGGCGAACTGCGCCATGATGGCGCCGCGCTTGCTGAGCTGGCCGTCCTCCCGCATGGGGCCGTAGCTGCGCCGGATGTACCACCAGACATACGCCTGGAACTCGGCGTCCACCATGGCGCGGTGCATGTGCTCGCCCACGTCGAGCGCCTGGGGCCAGGTGTCCGCCGAGTCGGTGCTGTTGGGGTAGTAGACCTCGGTCATCCACAGTTCCTTGCCCGCGCCCTTCTGCTTGAAGAGGGGGTAGGGGAAGTTCGAGTACGACGTGCCGTACAGGTGGGCCCCGATGATGTCCACGTTGGCCAGCGCCGCGGAGTCGTTGAGGATCGGGTCCGACACGCTCTTCACGTACTGGAAGGACTCGGGCGCGATGACCCTGGTGTTGATCGAGCCGGCGTTCTCCCGCAGGAACCGGACCATCTCGGTGGACGTCCACCATGTCCAGTCGTGCGCGTAGTCGGGCTCGTTCTGCACGGAGATGGCGTACAGGTTCACCCCGTTGTTCTTCATGTACGTGCTGAAGGCGTTCAGGTGCTGGGCGTAGGCGGCGTACTGGTCGTACCTGAGCCGTTTCGCGTTGGCCTGGCCGTTGCGGTTGAAGGTCTCGATCATGTTGGCCGGGGGGTTCCACGGCGACGCGAAGACGGTCACTCCGAGCTCGGCCGCGCGCTTCGCCGTCGCCAGGTCACGGCCGAAGTCCGCCTGGCTCTCCCCGACGGGGATCCGCAGGATGGAGAACCCCAGCCTGCCCTCGCCGGTGCCGAACGCCGTCTCCCGTTGGGCGGCTGTCAGGTCGCCGGCCCAGGCCGCGTGGGTCATGCCGCCGAAGCCCTTGATCGTCTGCCGCTGCGCCGACGGATTGATGGTCGCGGTGGCCGCCGCGGCCTCCGTGGCCCCCAGGATCGACGTCGCGGCCGTGAGAACCGGCAGGGCACCCATCGTCGCCAGGACGGATCTCCGGCTCAGCACTTTTCGCTCGCTGCTGACGGGCTCATTCCGGCCTTGCGTCATGACTCCTCCTGTTGCGCTTCATGCCGAGCACGGGGTCCCGACATCACCTGCGCGGCACGTTATAGGAAAATTTCGTGCGTTAACCTCCTCAAGTTTCGGAAACAGCTTCCCGGCTCCCGGCCTCGGCACCGGTGCAGAAACGCTCTCCGAGCCGAGGGGGAGGCGATGGAAAGCGCATCCGACCAGCTGAAGAGGGACAGGCGGCACCCACTTCGCGCTGGTGGCAGGGTGCGCGAAAGGAAGCGAAATCCCGCCGGAACCGGTGCGCGAGCAGGGGGTTCTGCTGAAATTTTCAGCCGGCCTACGGCAGGGCCGGGCCGGTGTTCGTGTATGCGAACTCTGTGGTACTGCCCGACAAATGCCTAGAAATTGCTTCATATCCTTTTTTATGGTTACTTTCTGTGGCTTCGCGCGGCCGCCCACTGCTCGCCGGTTCGGCAGCCGGGATCGCGTCCGCGGGCGATTTCGCCCGGGTCACGTAGACTCCCCGCATGATCGGGGGAGGCCGGTTGCAGGGGCGCCGAGGACTGCGGCGCGGTGACCTCACGGTCGCCGCGATCGCCCAGCTCGCCGGGGTCTCGCCGCCGACGGTGTCGAAGGTGCTCCACGGCCGGGCAGGGGTGGGGGAGAGCACCCGCAAGCGGGTGGAGGAGCTCCTGCGCGAGCACGGGTACCGCAGGCCGGTCCCCACCGGGTCGGCACATGGCCTCGAAGTGGTGTTCGGCAACATGCTGGGCTCCATCGCGATTGAGATCATGCGGGGCGTCGAGCAGGTCGCGGCCACCCGTCAGCTGGGCGTCGGCTTCACCGACGTGCGCTCGCGCGTCACGGCGGGCCTGCCCTGGGTGGAGCCGCTGTTGCAGCGGCAGCCGGTGGGAGTGATCGCCGTCGTCTCCGAAGTCACCACCGAGCACCGCGCGCTGTTCGAGGCGAACGGCGTGCCCCTGGTGGCGCTCGACCCGACGGGGGACGTGCACCCCACGCCGTCGGTGGGATCGACCAGCTGGAGCGGTGCTCTGGCGGCCACGCGGCACCTGCTGGAGCTGGGGCACCGGCGTATCGGCCTGATCACCGGGCCGGCCGGATTCCTGGCCACACGGGCGCGGCTGGACGGGTTCCGGGCCGCTCTGGACACCGCCGGCGTCCCGTTCGACGAGGGCCTCATGCGCAGCGGGTCGTTCCTGTTCGAGCAGGGCCGGGATCTCGGGTCGCAGCTGCTGGCCCTGCCCGACCCGCCGACGGCCGTCGTGTGCGGTAACGACCTGCAGGCGTTCGGCGTCTACGAGGCCGCCCGGCTCCTGGGTCTTCGCATTCCCGACGACCTCAGCGTGGTCGGGTTCGACGACATCGAGCACTGCGAGTGGGTCGCACCGGCGCTGACCACCGTACGCCAGCCGTTCTTCGAGATAGGCGCCACCGCCGCGCGCATCGCGCTGGCGCTCGCCGACGGGGACAGGCCCTCCCGGCCGCTCGTCGAGCTCGGGGCCGCTCTCGTGGTGCGCGACAGCACGGCCCCGCCGAGATCGGCCTGAGCGCGGCCGTCTCCGGCCCATCGCACCGCGGCCCCGGCCCTTGTCCGGAGGCGGGATGAGGGGCACGCCTCTCCGCCACCGGAGGCCGGTCGCGGAGAGGCGCGGCGGTGAGCCTTCGGCGGGCTCCCCGGCGTCACACGTTCGTGATGGTCCACTGGTTGTTGGTGCTGTTGTTCGGCGTCCACATGCCCACGGTGGAGCCGGCGGAGCTGTTGCCCATGCCGTCGAGGGCGGTGCCGGTGCCGCGGTTGACGATCTGGTAGCGGCCGTTGCCCACGCTGTTGAGGCGCCACTGCTGGTTGTTGCCGCCGTTCCAGGCCGACTGCCTGGCGTTGGCGCCGTTGGCGGTGTTGCCCCAGCTGTCGATGACCATGCCGTTGGTGCGGTTGACGATGCGGTACCAGCCGCCGCCCAGGTCGACGAGCTGCCACTGCAGGTTGGTGCTGCCGTCCCAGTTCCACTGTTTGAGGTTCGACCCCGACGCCACGTTGCCGCCGCTGTCCAGCACCAGGCCGGTGGCGACGTTGGCGATCCGCACGTAGCCCGTCGGCGTGGAGCCGCCGCCGGACCCGGTCAGGCGGTAGGTGCGCCCTGCCTGGCCGGGCAGCGCGACGACGTCGGCCTCGGGCTTGGTGACGGTGACGGCGCCGCCGGTCTCGGCGTCGACCACCTGGTAGGTCCCGGTGAAGATCCGGTTGCGCACGTTGACCGTGCCGTCGCGGTCGAACCTGACGAGGATCTCGGTGGACCCGCCGGAGCTCCACGTCGCGTCCACGGTGTAGCCGCCGCGGCCCCGCAGGCCCTGCACCTTCCCGCTCGGCCAGGCCGAGGGCACCGCGGGCAGCACGTGCAGTTCGCCGTTGTGGCTCTGCAGCAGCATCTCGGCGATGCCGGACGTGGCGCCGAAGTTGCCGTCGATCTGGAACGGCGGGTGCAGGTCGAACATGTTCGGCGCGAGCCGGTCGGTCCTCACCAGCAGGCCGATGAGGCTGCGCGCCTTGTCGCCTTCCTCCATCCGCGCCCAGTAGTTGATCTTCCAGGCGAGCGACCAGCCCGTGCCGTCGTCGCCGCGCAGTTCGAGGGTCCGCCGCGCGGCGGTGTACAGGGAGGGCGTGCCGCGCTTGGTGATCTGGTTGCTGGGGTGCAGGCCGTACAGGTGGGAGATGTGCCGGTGGTTCGGCTCTGTCTCGACCCAGTCGTAGAGCCACTCCTGGATGTTGCCGCGCGAGCCGACCTTCATGGGCGGGAGCCGGTCCCGGGCGGTCAGGACCTGCGTCCGGAAGTCGGCGTCGACGTTGAGCACCTGGCTGGCCTTGGCGCAGCCGTTGAACAGGTCACGCAGGATCTGGTTGTCCATCGTCGGGCCGGCGCACACGCTGACACCCGAGTGGTGGGGCAGTTCGGGGGAGTTCGACGGGTTCGTGACCAGATATCCCAGGCTCGGCTCCCGTACGAGGGTTTCCAGGAAGAACTGGGCGGCGCCCTTCATGGCCGGGTAGTACTGCCGCAGGAACTCGACGTCGCCGGTGAACTGATAGTGGTCCCAGATCATGGTGGACAGCCAGGCGCCGCCGGTCTGCCACATGCCCCACAGCGCGCCGTCGACGACGGAGGAGCCCCGCCACCCGTCGGTGTTGTGGTGGGTCACCCAGCCGCCGGCGTTGTACTGCGCCCGGGCCGTCCGGGCTCCGGTGACCGTGAGGTCGTTGATCATCCGGAACACCGGCTCGTAGCACTCCGCCAGGTTGGTGGTGTCGGCGGGCCAGTAGTTCATCGGCAGGTTGGCGTTGAGGGTGTACTTCGAGTCCCACGACGGGCTGAGCGAGTCGTTCCAGATGCCCTGGAGGTTGGCCGGCTGGGTGCCGGGACGCGAAGAGGAGATCAGCAGATAGCGGCCGAACTGGAACAGCAGCGCGGAGAACTGCGGGTCGTTGGTGCCGGCGTGCTGCGCGATCCGGACGTCGGTCGGCTGGTCGGCCGCCGAGGTGCGGCCGAGGTCGAGCGTCGTGCGCCCGAACAGCCGCTGGTAGTCGGCCACGTGCCGGGCGCGCAGGTCGTCATAGCTCCTGTCGTCGGCGGCGTCGAGGTACCGCCGCGCGATGCCCTGGTAGTCGCCGCTGACGTCCTTGTAGTTCACGTAGCTGGAGCCGATGGAGATCAGCAGCGTCACGCTGTCGGCGCCCCTCACCTGCAGGGTGCCGCCGGAGCTGCTGACGCTGCCGCCCTGCGCGACGGCCCGCGCCAGCGCCAGGAACCTCACCTTGCCGGCCAGGCCCCTCTGGTCGCCGGACACGCCGTCGAGCGCCACCGTCGTGCCGTCCGGGCTGGAGCGCGTGGTCCGCTGGGGGCTGTCGAACGTCGCGGAGAACGTGATCGAACCGGCTCTGTCGGCGGTCAGCCGCACGGCGATGACCTGGTCGGGTGCGCTCGCGAGCACCTCGCGCCTGTACCGCACGCCGTTCTGCAGGTACGACACCGTCGTGGTGGCCGTGGTGAGGTCCAGGAATCGGTTGTACTCCGAGACCCCGCTGTTGCTGCCGATGGCGAGCCGCAGATTGCCGACGGTCTGGTACGCCAGCTGGGCCGAGGGGTTGCCCAGCATGTTCTGGTCGATCAGGCTCTGGGCCTGGCTCCACTGGTTCTGGAAGACCAGCTGCCGGATCTGTCCCAGGGCCCCCGCGCCCCTCGTGTTGCTCTGGTCGTACGGCCCGCCGGCCCAGATGGTGTCCTCGTTGAGCTGCAGCCGCTCGGTGTCGACGTTGCCGAACACCATGGCGCCGAGGCGCCCGTTGCCGATCGGCAGCGCACGCAGCCATTCCGTGCCGGCGCTCTCGTCGTACCACAGCGCCAGATCGTTCGCGGCGCGTACTTCCGGGGGCGGCGCCGCCGCGGCCCGCGCGGTCGCCGTCCACTGCAGCGGCAGCAGCGCGGCTCCGGTTCCCACCGCGCCGAGCTTCAGCATTTGCCTTCGCGATAACTCAGACAATTCGGTCCTCCAAGTCCGAGAAAGGCGCGGCCGTTTTCGAATCGTTTCGACCGCATCCTCGGGTGTCGACGAGACACAGCGGGTGTTCGGTGCGGCTGGATCAAGAGGCTCCGCGCAAGGCTACGAACATGTGATCAATCCAGTCAATGGGTGCACCGGACTTGCCGAAATTCGTGCATTCCGGTTGTCGGATCCGATGAGAGATGGGATCTCTGTCCGTCCGTTCATCCCGTCGTCATCGTCGGATGCTGGCTGGTCCGAGCCCTGGGAAGCGGAGCCGGCCGCGTTCCCGGTCAGCCGTCGTGGAACGCGGCTGTCGCGGGGAGCCGTAGGGGCGTCATGAATGTTTCACTGCGACCGCGGGCCGTGTCCGCCCTCGTCCGGTCCGGGTGAGGTGCGGGGTCAGTCATCGGGGGTCTCGTAGGTGTGCGGGCCGGTGAGGCTTTCCTCGACGCCGAGGACGTGCAGGGCGGCGTGGAGCCGGGCCCGCTCGGCGTCCCGTGCCAGCAGTGCCCGATGCACGGCCCGGTGCTCCCGCAGGGTGCGCTGGACCGCCTCGGGGTCGCTCATGCCGCGCCAGATCCTGGCCCGCACGGTGCGGCCGGACATGTTGTGGATGACCGCGGCGAGCACCGCGTTGCCGCAGTGGGAGGTGATGAGGGCGTGGAAGTCCTGGTCGAGGGCGACGAGCTTCTCGTGGTCGATCACGCTCGCCGCGGCGACCTTCTCGGCGTCGTCGAGCAGCTCGCCCAGACGGGCCAGGTCGGTGTCGGGGATGCGCGTGGCGGCGAGGGCCGTCGCCTCCGCCTCCAGGATTCTGCGGACGTGCAGGAACTGCCCGGCGCCGGCGTCCAGGTGGATGTCGGCGACGAAACTCATCCCGTCGAGCAGGAGGTCAGGGGAGAGGCTGGTGACGTAGGTGCCGTCCCCCTGACGCGTCTGCAGGACCCGCATGGCGATCAGCGCGCGTACGGCCTCACGCAGGGTGTTGCGGGCGACGCCGAGCTGTTCGGCGAGGTCCTTCTCGGCGGGAAGCTTCTGCCCCGGGCGCAGCTTCCCGTCGATGATCATCTGTTTGACCGTGTCGATCGCCGTCTCGATGGCGCCCACTCAGCCTCCCCAATGGTGGCCATCAGGGTAGCGGTAGCCGGCGATCGACTCGGGATGCATGCGGGCGCTGTAGCCGGGAGCCTCGGGCAGCCGGTAGTGGCCGCGCTCGATGCGGACGGGATCGGTGAAGTGCTCGTGCAGGTGGTCCACGTACTCGAGGACCCGGCTGTCCAGGCTGCCGCTCACGCAGACGTAGTCGACGACCGACATGTGCTGGACCAGCTCGCACAGGCCCACGCCCCCCGCGTGCGGGCAGACCGGCACGCCGAACTTGGCCGCCATCAGCAGCACGGGGACGATCTCGTTGACCGACGCCAGCCGGCAGGAGTCGATCTGGCAGTAGTCGATCGCGCCGGCCTGCAGGAGTTGCTTGAACATGACCCGGTTGTGGCAGTGCTCGCCGGTGGCGACGCCGACGGGGGCGACGGCCTTGCGGATGGCCGCGTGGCCGAGGACGTCGTCGGGGCTGGTCGGCTCCTCGATCCACAGCGGCTCGTACGGCGCGAGCCGGTTGACCCACTCGATGGCCTGGGGCACGTCCCACACCTGGTTGGCGTCGATCATCAGCGTGCGCTCGCCGAGCTCCTCCCGGGCGATCGACAGGCGGCGGACGTCGTCCTCGACGTTCGCGCCGACCTTGAGCTTGACGTGCGTCCAGCCGTCGGCGACGGCCTCACGGAGAAGGTGGCGCAGTTTGTCGTCGTCGTAGCCGAGCCAGCCCGGGGTGGTGTTGTAGGCGGGGTAGCCGCGCTCGGCGAGCTCGGCGATCCGTTCCCCGCGGGTCGGCGCGAGCCTGGCCAGCATCTCGACGGCCTCGGCGGGGGTCAGCACGTCGGACAGATAACGGAAGTCGCAGGCGGCCACCAGCTCCTCGGGCGACATGTCGGCAATGAGGCGCCACAAAGGCACGCCGGCCCTGCGCGCGGCAAGGTCCCAGGCGGCGTTCAGCACGGCCGCGGCGGCGAGGTGCACCACGCCCTTCTCCGGGCCGAGCCAGCGCAGCTGGCTGTCGGACATGATCTCCCGGTAAAGGCCGCCAAGGTCGCCTGCCAGCTCGTCCACGTCACGCCCGGCCAGCCGGGCCCCGATCTGCCGGGCCGCGGCCACGCACAGGTCGTTGCCGCGCCCGATGGTGAACGTCAGGCCGTGGCCGGCGAGGTCGCCGTCGGTCTCCAGCACCACGTACGCCGCCGAGTAGTCGCCGTCCGGGTTCATCGCGTCCGAGCCGTCGAGTGTCGCGGAGGTGGGGAACCTGATGTCGATCACGTCCACGGAAGTGATCACCGGCATGGGCGTACTCCAATTGGTCGGATGAATATGGATCGAACAGTAGGGTCACCGGGGGCGATGGTCAAGAGAATCGGCAAATGCCCCATAAGAGGCTTTACTTCAACCCGATGAATCTGACAGGCTCGGCACAACATACGCACCTGTGACACCAGCGGGAGAAGGCAGATCGTGAAGCTGTTGCGAGTGGGTCCGGCGGGTGAGGAGCGGCCTTGCGTCCTGGGACCGGACGGGCGGGTGCTCGACCTGTCGTCGCTGACGGCCGACATCGACGGCGCGTTCCTCGCGGGAGGAGGCGTCGAGCGCGTGCGGGCCGCCATGGCGGAGGGCGCCCTGCCCGAGGCCGGGCCGTACGAGCGCGTGGGCGCGCCGATCGCCAGGCCGGGGAAGATCGTGTGCATCGGCCTGAACTACTCCGACCACGCGGAGGAGACCGGGGCGGCGCTCCCCGCCGAGCCGGTGGTGTTCATGAAGGCGTCCAACACGCTCGTCGGTCCGGACGACGAGGTGCTCGTGCCGCGGCGCAGCGTGAAGACCGACTACGAGGTCGAGCTGGCGGTGATCCTCGGTCGGACGGCCCGTTACCTGGACTCCCCGGACGACGCGGCCGAGGTGATCGCCGGGTACGCCATCGCCAACGACGTGTCGGAGCGGGAGTTCCAGAACGAGCGGGGCGGCCAGTGGGACAAGGGCAAGTCGTGTGAGACGTTCAACCCGCTCGGCCCGTGGCTGGTGACGGCGGACGAGGCCGGCGACCCGCAGGCGCTGGGTCTGCGGCTGTGGGTCAACGGCGAGCCGCGCCAGAACGGGAACACGAAGAACCAGATCTTCGGCGTGCATCACGTGATCTGGTACCTCAGCCAGTTCATGGTGCTGGAGCCGGGCGACGTGGTGAACACCGGCACCCCGGCGGGTGTGGCACTCGGCCGTGGCCCGCAGGCGTACCTGCGGGAGGGCGACGTGGTGGAGCTGGAGATCGACGGCCTCGGCCGCCAGCGCCAGCGGGTGGGCCAGGCATGAGCGAGGAGTTCGAGGGCCTGGTGGCGATCGTCACCGGCGGCGCCTCGGGCATCGGCAGGGCCGTCGCCGAGGAACTGGCCGCGCGGGGCGCCCGGGTCGCCGTCCTGGACCTCAAGGACACCGAGTTCGTCTGCGACGTCACCGACGACGCCTCCGTACGCGCGGCGGTGGCGGCGGTGGCCGAGCGGTACGGCCGCATCGACGTGCTGGTGAACAACGCGGGCATCGGCGCGCAGGGCACGGTGGCCGACAACGACGACGCCGAATGGCTGCGGGTGTTCGACCTGAACGTGGTGGGGATCGCCCGGGTGACCCGGGCGGCGCTGCCGCACCTGCGCACGTCCCCGCACGCGGCGATCGTCAACACCTGCTCGATCGCCGCCACCGCGGGGCTGCCGCAGCGGGCGCTGTATTCGGCGTCCAAGGGGGCGGTGCTCGCGCTCACCCGCGCGATGGCGGCCGACCATCTCCGCGAGGGGATCCGGGTCAACTGCGTCAACCCCGGCACCGTCGACACCCCCTGGGTCGGCCGGCTGCTGGACGCCGCCCCCGACCCGCAGGCCGAGCGCGCGGCGTTGTCCGCCCGCCAGCCGCACGGCCGCCTGGTCACGGCGGAGGAGGTCGCCCACGCCGTCGCGTACCTGGCCAGCCCGCGCGCGGGGTCGACGGCCGGGGTCGAGCTGGCCGTGGACGGCGGGATGTCCGGCCTGCGGCTGAGGCCGGTGACCTCGTGAAGGTCTCCCTCGGGCGGTACGGGCTGGGCACCGCGCCGCTCGGCGGGCTGTTCGCGCCGGTGAGCGAACATCAGGCCGAGCAGGCGCTGGCCGCCGCGTGGGAGGCGGGGATCCGCTACTTCGACACCGCGCCGCACTACGGGACCGGCCTGGCGGAGGAGCGTCTCGGACGCTTCCTGCGCGGCCTGCCCGAGCAGGCAGCGGCGGAGGCGGTCGTCTCCACGAAGATCGGCCGCGTCCTGGTGCCCGGGCAGGGCGAGGAGGACGGGTTCCCCGGCCGCACGCAGTACGTGCGGGTGCGGGACTACAGCCGCGACGGCGTGCTGCGCTCGCTGGACGACAGCCTGAGCCGAACCGGGCTGGACCGGTTCGACCTGGTGTTCATCCACGACCCGGACGACCACTGGGAGCAGGCCGCGGGCGAGGCGTACCCCGCGCTGGCCGAGCTGCGCGACCAGGGAGTGATCGGTGCTATCGGCGCCGGGATGAACCAGGCCGAGATGCTGACCAGGTTCGTCCGCGAGACCGACCTGGACGCCGTGCTGGTCGCGGGACGCTACACGCTGCTCGACCGCTCCGCCGCCGGGGAGTTGCTGCCCGAATGCGAACGGCGCGGTGTCGCCGTCGTAGCGGCCGGGGTGTTCAACAGCGGGATCCTGGCGGGCGGCGCCACCTACGACTACGACGCCGCCCCGCCGGCCGTGTTGCAGCGGGCGCGCGAGCTGGAGCGGATCTGCGCGTCGTACGGCGTGCCGCTGCCGGCGGCGGCCCTGCTGTTCCCGCACCGGCATCCGGCCGTCACCACGGTCCTGTTCGGCGCGCGCAGCGCGGAGGAGGTGCGGGAGGACCTCGATCTGGCCGCCACCCCCGTGCCCGGGGAGCTGTGGGAGGAGCTGGACCATGCGGGTTGAGCTCGCCTACGGCGCCGGCGGGCTCGTGGTGGACCTGCCGGACGACCGGACCACGGTGATCGCGCCGGTCGCCCGGCCCGCCGTGGCGGACGAGGCCGCCGAGGTGCGGCGAGCCCTGCGTGAACCGGTCGCGGGCCCGCCGCTGCGGGAGCGGGTGCGGCCCGGCCAGACGGTGGCGATCTCCGCCTGTGACGGCACGAGACCCCAGCCGCGCCACCTGATGATCCCGGCGATCCTGGCGGAGCTGGACGGGATCGTCGACATCGGTGACATCGTGATCCTGGTGGCCACCGGCACCCACCGCGGCAACACCGACGCGGAACTGCGCGCGATGTTCGGCGACCAGGTCGTCGACGCCGTACGGATCGTCAACCACGACTCGCGTGACGCGTCGTCCCTCAAGTGGATGGGCCGTCACGGCAAGGACGTGCCGGTCTGGCTGAACCGGGAGTGGACGGACGCCGACGTGCGGATCACGACCGGCTTCGTCGAGCCGCACTTCTTCGCCGGGTTCTCCGGCGGTCCCAAACTGGTCGCGCCCGGCCTCGCCGCCCTGGAGACCGTGCTCACGCTGCACGACGCGGCCCGCATCGGTGATCCCCGCGCCACCTGGGGAGTCATCGAGGGCAACCCGGTGCACGACGACGTCCGCGCCATCGCGGAGGCGACCGGCGTCACCTTCGCCCTCGACGTCGTGCTCAACCGGGAGCAGAAGATCGTGCGCGCGTTCGGCGGCGACCTGCCGGCGATGCACGCCGCCGCCACGGCCGCCGCCCGCGCCGCCGCGATGCGCCCGGTCGCCGAGCCCTTCGACGTGGTCGTCACCACCAACGCCGGTTTCCCGCTGGACCAGAACCTCTACCAGTCCGTCAAGGGCATGAGCGCCGCCGCCCAGGTCGTCAGGCCCGGCGGCACGATCATCTGCGCCGCCGAGTGCCGGGACGGGTTCCCCGACCACGGCTCCTACCGGGAGGTGCTCACCTCCGCGGCCTCCCCGGACGCGTTGTTCGCGGAGATCTCCCGCCGCACCGAGACCGTGCCCGACCAGTGGCAGGTCCAGATCCAGGCCCGCATCCAGCGGCAGGCCCGCGTGATCATGCACACCTCGCACCTGAGCGACGCCGACCTCGCCGCCGCCCACCTGGAGCAGACCGGCGACATCGCCGCCACGGTGCGGGACCTGCCCGGCCGGGTCTGCGTCCTGCCCGAGGGGCCCATGACCATTCCGTACCTCGGGGGAGGATGACCGTGCTCCGCTACCCCCTGATCCACCCGCCGCTGCTGTCCGCGCTCGCGGCCACCGGCCACGGATCGCGCATCCTGCTCGCCGACGCCAACTACGCCCACGCCACCAACGTGCGGGCCGGCGCCCCGGTGATCCACCTCAACCTGCGTCCCGGGCTGGTCCGCGTGGACGACGTCCTGGAGGTTCTCGTGGACGCCGTGCCGCTGGAGTCGGTCCACTCGATGCGTCCGGACGAAGGCGGCGAGCCCGAGGCGCTCACCGGCTACCGGCGGCTGCTCGGCCCGGACCGGCCCGTCGAACCCGTGGAACGTCTCGCGTTCTACGAGGCCGCGAAGGGCCCCGACGTCGCCTTCGCGGTGGCGACCGGCGACGACCGGCTCTACGCGAACCTCCTGCTGACCGTCGGATACATCCTTCCGTCATGAACAGGCGGAGCGAACGCGACCACGCGCCGTCGGGCGGGAGGAGGCCGTGAGCGACGCCCTCGACCTCGGTTACGCGCGCCTCGACCTCGACCGCGAGGCGCGCCAGGGACTACCCGAGATCGTCTACGGTCCGGGCAAACAGGTGCCCGAGATCACCGGGATCGTCACCGCGCTGCTCGGCCGCAACACCGGGCCCGTCCTGGTGACCCGGGTCGGCCCCGACGCCGCCGCGGCCGTGCTCGGGCGCGTTCCCGGCGGCCGGTACGACCGGGACGCCCGGCTGCTGGTCTGGCGCGAGGCCCGGGCGATCGAGCACACCGTCGCCGTGGTCACGGCCGGGACGGCGGACGGCCCGGTGGCCGCCGAGGCCGCGGCCGTCGCGTCCGCCCTCGGCCTGCGCACCACCCTGATCAGGGACGTGGGAGTGGCCGGGCTGCATCGCGTGCTCGCCGCCGTCGAGGACCTGCGCGCGGCCGACAGCGTCATCGTCATCGCCGGTATGGAAGGGGCGCTGGCGAGCGTGGTCGGCGGCCTGGTCGAGACGCCGGTGATCGCCGTGCCCACCAGCACCGGGTACGGCGCCGCGCTGGAGGGCGTGACGGCTCTGCTCGCCATGCTCACCTCGTGCGCGGCGGGGATCACCGTGGTCAACATCGACTCCGGATTCGGCGCCGCGCTGGCGGCCTTCCGCCTCACGAGGGGGCCGAGGTGATCCTCTTCCTGAATCCGTTCACCGGTCTGGCCGGCGACATGCTGCTCGGGGCGCTCCTCGACGCGGGCGCCTCCCTCGACGCCGTACGCCGGGCCGTCGCCCTGACCGGCCTGACCGGGTGGCGGCTGGACGCCGAGCGGGTGCGGACCGGAGCGCTGACCGCCACCCGCGTGCGGATCGACGTCGAGGACGACGCCAGTGAGCGCCCCGCCGCGGAGCTGATCGCGATGGCGGCCCGGGCCGGCCTGCCCGTCGCCGACGCGGCGCTGACCGCGATCGCCGAGGCCGAGGGCGCGCTGCACGGTGTTCCGGCCGCAGGCGTGCATCTGCACGAGCTCGGCGGGCACGACACGCTGATCGACATCGTCGGCTGCGCGGCGGCCCTGCGCGACCTGGGGGTGACGCGCGTCCACTGCGCACCGCTGCCGCTGGGCAGCGGCACCGTGCGGACCCGTCACGGCGTGCTGCCCGTGCCCGCTCCCGCCACGCTCGCCCTGCTGAAGGGGGCGCGGGTACGCGGCGGAGCGGCGGGGGAGGCGGTCACGCCGACCGGGGCGGCCCTGCTCCACGCCGCGGGCACGGCGTACGGCGCGGTCCCGGAGATGGAACTGCACGCCACGGGGTACGGCGCGGGCACCCGTGAACTGCCCGACCGGCCGAACGTGACGGTGGCGATGCTCGGCAGGCCCACCGCCGGCCCGGACCACCAGGTCGTCCTCTCGACGAACCTCGACGACGTGACCGGCGAGATCCTCGGGCACGTCATCGAGCGCGCCCTGGCCGCGGGCGCGGCGGACGCGTGGACCACTCCGGCGGTCATGAAGAAAGGCCGGCCCGCGCAGGTCCTGCACGTGCTCGCGCCCGCGGAACTGGCCGGCCGTCTGCAGGAACTCGTCCTGGCGGAGACGGGCAGCCTGGGGCTGCGGCGCAGCGTGGTGGAGAAGGTGGCGCTGCCCCGGCACTTCGAGACCGTGCGGCTGTACGGCCAGGACGTGCGGATGAAGCACGGGCCGTGGGGGGTCAAGCCCGAGCACGACGACCTGGCCAGGCTGGCCCAGGTCACCGGAAAACCATTACGGGAACTGGCACGAGAGGCATTCGACGCGCTGTGACATCCACCGTGACACCCGATGCGACGCCCACTCAGGCGATCGTCGACGCTCACCACCATCTCTGGGAACTGTCCCGGCGGCCGCAGACCTGGCTCGATCCTGCGCGTATGGCGCCGATCCGCCGCGACTTCACCCCTTCCGACCACGCCGCCGTCGCGGCGGAAGCGGGGATCGGGAGCTCGGTGCTCGTCCAGGTCCTGCCCGACGCCGAGGAGACCCGGGAGTTCCTCGCGCTGGCGGCGCGGTCGGACACCGTCGCCGCCGTGGTGGGATGGGCGGACCTCACCCGGCCCGATCTCGCCGCCGAACTCGCCGCGCTCGCCGCCTCGCCGGGCGGTGAACTGCTGCGCGGCATCCGCCACCTCGTGCAGGGCGAACCCGACCCCCGCTGGCTCGCCCGCGACGACGTCCGCGAGGGACTGCGTCAGGTCGCGGCGGCCGGGCTCGTCTACGACCTGCTCGTCCTGCCCCACCAGTTGCCCGCCGCGATCGAGACCGTCCGGGCCCTTCCCGAGCTGACCTTCGTCCTCGACCACCTGGCCAAACCTCCGGTCGCGTCCGGCGAGCTCGAACCGTGGGCCGGTCTGGTCCGCGAGCTGGCCGCCGAGCCGAACGTGACGGCCAAGCTCTCCGGCCTGATCACCGAGGCGGACTGGGACGACTGGGACGCGGCGCGGCTGCGGCCGTACGCCGATGTCGCGCTCGACGCGTTCGGACCCGGGCGTCTGATGTTCGGCTCCGACTGGCCCGTCTGCCTCCTCGCGGGCGCACTGCCCCTGTGGGCCGAGACCGTGCGCGCGCTGCTCACGGACGCCGGGCTGTCGGCCGCCGAGCGTGACGCCGTCTTCCGGGGAACGGCGGAACGCGTCTACCGCCTGAGCGCATGAGCGCGCGGCGAGCCGCCTCTCATCCCGCCTGAGCTGCCGGTATGACAGGTCGAGGGCTTCAGCCTGTTCGGCGGCCGCCGGGTGGACCCGGGAACGCCGGACTCTCCCGGACCCATCTTCCGCGTCCGCAACTACGGCGTCTTCGGCGGCGTGCGGGTCACCCGCGGCTGACGACGCCGTAGGTCGCGGTCGCTCCGGCTCAGGCGGGCCCGCCGTCCGCCAGGATGCGTTCCAGCGTGCGCCGGCCCATCCGGGCCATGACGGGATTGGTGTCGAGGTAGTACCAGACGAGTCCCATCGCCTGTTCGAAGGCCCACGCCTTGCCTCGCTCCCACTCCAGGTCGTCGCACTCCAGGTCGAGGCGGAGCACCCGGCGCGGCCCCGCCTCCAGCAGGTGCCAGGCGCTCACGAGGTCGAGAGCGGGATCGGCCGGCCCGAAGCCGCCGGCGTCGAGAATCCCCGCCAGGCGCCCGGCGGACACGAGCACGTTGCCGGGAATGAGATCGCCGTGGCACATCACGTCCGCCGCCTCGCGGGGCAGGACGCGGAGCTTCGCCCAGATCCGGCGCAGCCGGGGAACGTCCAGGAGCCGTTCGCTGCGCTCGAAGCAGGTCTCCATCCAGGCGTCGTGGGAGCGCAGGTCGCCTCCCCGGCCCGAGCCGGCGAACGCACGGCCGCGGGTGCCGGCCGCACGCAGATCGGTGATGAGATCGGCGAGGTCGTGGGCGAACGCGATCGACTCGCCCGGATCCTCTTCGGTCGCCACGGTGCCGGGCAGCCACGTCTGCACCGCCCACGGAAGCGGGTACCCCGCGCCGGGCTCACCGAGCGCGACCGGCTCGGGTGTGGGAAAGCGGGTGCTGCCCGCCAGCCCGCGGGCCGCCTCCGCTTCGGACTCCAGCCGGCGCCGCACCTCGTCGGCCGGGCCGGGCTGCAGCGGGAACCGGGCCGTGAAACGGTCGCCGACGCGCCAGATCGCGTTGACCGTCCCGTGGGCGCCGACGCGTGTCACGGGCAGGCTGCGCCACTCGGGGAACTGCTCGTCCACCAAGGCGCGCACCGTGTCCCGTGTCACCGTCAGCTGGTCGGCGTGCATCCTCATGCCGGGAGCGTTCCGCGTTCCGGCCCTGCCCCGCAACGCTTTTTCGGCTCCGGTCACCGTTATGTTTCCGGCGCCGGGGAACGAAGGAATTCACGGCCGGTAGGAAATAGGGAAATCCCCGAGACGTCCGCGGCCGAAGCCGGCGAAGGCGAGCCGAAACCTTTCTGTCGTCTGTTCACTGTCGAAATACGCCTCACTAGCGTGTCCTCCCGGCAGGGCACCCGCGCCCTGCAGAAGAGGTGGGAGGACGTGTCTGATGACTGATTCCGGCAACGGGTTCCACGTTGGCCGGCGGTCCGTGCTGGCCGGTGTCGCGGGCCTGCTGGGAGCGGCGGCGCTGCCCGCGGCCGCCGCGCACGCGGACCCGAAGGAGTTGCCGAACGGGAGCGCGCCGAAGGGGCGGTATCCGTCGAACTGGCCCGAGCTCGAGCCCTACGGCCTCGCGGACACGCGGACGGACCTGTGGCCGCGCGACGACAACTCCTTCATCCTCCCGCTCGAGCCGCGCCCCCGCGACGAGGAGCTCGGCCGGGTCTGGATGCGGGACACCTACGTCAACTGCTTCGTCGTCGGCGGCCGTCCGGTCTACGTCGCCACGGGCACCACCCGGGTGCCCGGGCTTCAGGCGGCGGGCCCGTGGAACGACGGCATCTTCGTGTGGACGGCCCCGTCCCTGCACGGGCCGTGGCGGCTGGCCGACACCACCGGCATCCGGCCGGACGCCGAGAAGGGCAAGGTGTGGTCGCCCGAGTTCGCCGGCGAGAACCGGCCCGGGCGCACGGTCGTCGCGCCGTGGCAGGAGTACTGGTACGACGACCAGTTCGGCAAGCGCGGCAACGCCTGGGCGCCGGAGGTGCACCACTTCCGCGGCAAGTGGTACATCGTCGCGTGCATGGGCGATCACTCGCAGAAGGTCGGTTCGTTCATGCTCGTGAGCGAGGGCGGGGTCGAGGGTCCGTACCGGCTCGTCGAGGGCAACCACGACAAGCCCTTCGGCGACTCCTTCATCGGGGGACCGGCCTTCATCAAGCCCGGCGCCTACCACCACATCGACGGCGGCCTCTACACCGAGGGCGACGACGCGTGGCTCGTGCTGCACAACAACCTGTACGCGAAGTTCCGGGATGACATGGAGGACATCGTCCCGGCGACGAACCTGCCCAAGTTCCAGCAGACGCCCTACGCGCCCGAGCCGTACCTGGAAGGCGCGTACGTCTTCAAGTACGGAGGCAAGTACTACCTCGTCCACGCCGCGTGGGATCGGTCGTCGGTCGACATGGACGGCAGCACGCGCTACGCCTACGACACGGCCGCGCCGGGCCGTGTGCAGTACCAGTACGACGCGGTCGTCGCCGTCGCGGACAGGTTCGAGGGGCCCTACTCCAGGCGCTGGACCCTGGGCGTCGGCGCCGGCCACAACAACATCTTCGCGGACCGCAGCGGCCAGTTGTGGGCGACGTTCTTCCGCAACCCCAACTTCGGCCACTGGGCCGACCCGTCGCGCGTCGCCGACGCCGCCGTGCCCGGTGTCGTACGGCTGGAGTGGACCGGCCCCGAGGGCAACCGCCTGTACGTCGCGCGCCGGAACCCGGGGCACGGCAAGGACTGATCACCACCTGTGGCGCCTCCGGCGGGCCGTCGTCATCCGCGGCCCGTCGCGGGCGGTCATGCCACGAGGCGCAGCGCCTCGGGCGTGAGGTCCCCGAGGGTGGGATACCCGTCGACCGCCATGATGAGGTCGGCCTCGGCCAGGATGGAGCGCAGCACGTGCACGACGCCGTCGACGCCGCCGACCGCCAGGCCGTACGCGTAGGGCCGGCCGATCCCCACCGCGGTGGCGCCCAGCGCCAGCGCCTTGACGACGTCGGCGCCGCTGCGCACCCCCGAGTCGAACAGGACCGGCAGCCCGTCGGCGGCTTCGAGCACGCCGGGCAGGCACTCCAGGGCGGGCAGCCCTCCGTTGGCCTGCCGTCCGCCGTGGTTGGAACAGTAGACGGCGTCCGCGCCGTGGTCCTTGGCACGACGGACGTCGTCGGGGTGGCAGATGCCCTTGAGCATCAACGGCAGCCGGGTCTGCGACCGCAGCCAGTCGAGGTCGTCCCACCGGAACGGCCCGCCGAAGATCGGCATCGTGCGCACCACCGCCTCGACGGCGTCCTCGCCGGGCCGCAGTCTCCGCCGGAACACCGGGTCTTCGGTGTAGTTGCGCAGGCAGCCGCTGGGCACCTGGGGGTAGTTCGAGCCGCGCAGGTCCCGGGGCCGCCAGCCGGTGACCCAGGTGTCGAGGGTGACCGCGATGCCCTTGAAACCCGCCGCCTCGGCGCGCCGCACCAGACTCGCGGCCAGGTCCCGATCCGGCGGCGTGTAGAGCTGGAAGAAGCCGGGCGTGCCGTCCAGCGCCGCCGCGACGTCCTCCATCGGATCGGCGGAAAGGGTCGCCGCGAAGAACGGGACGCCCGTCCGGGCGGAGGCCCGCGCACATGCGAGGTCGCCGTGGTCGTCCTGGGCGCATACCCCGATCACGCCGATGGGCGCCATGAACACCGGCGAGGGCAGCTTCGTCCCGAGCAACTCGATCGACATGTCGCGCTCGGCGGGAGCGACCAACATCCGCGGATACAGGCCCCAGCGCTTGAACGCCTCGCAGTTGGCCCGCTGGGTGTGCTCGTCACCGGCGCCCCCGGCCACATACCCCCAGACCTTCGGCCGCATCGCGGCCGACGCCTTCTTCTCCAGCTCCGCGAATGTCATGGGATACGGCGGCTGCCTGCCGGTCCGTCCCTGGGCGTACAGCTCGTTTTGGTACTCCGCGTAATTCATACGTGCGCGTTACCCCCGGCACGATGCATCACCCGAGGCGGGCCGCCAAGTATTCGGAAAAGAGCCCGGAGCGATGCCGATGGAGATTGACACGTGAGATGTCCGCACTGCGAATAGGCATTTCTCGATCTCCCGGTGACCGTGCCGAGAAATGCCGGGTGTGCGCCCCGCCGTCGCTCACCGCTTCAGCGTGACCCTCTTCCTCGACGCGCCCGGGAACACGACGACCAGGTGCTCCTCTCCCGTCTCGCCCAACCGCACGTGGACACGGAGCCGGTAGCGGCCCTTCCCCTCGATCGCCAGGTTCGGCATCGGGGCGCCCGCGCCCACCTCTCCGCCGTCGCCCATCTCCGGCACGGTGAGTCTGCCGCTGCGGCTGACGATCGGCACCTCGGCGACCTGATCCCACCCGGCCGTCCGCCGAGGCGGCGGGGTGCGGAGGGCCTTAACCGTGAGGCACAGATCGATGACGTCCTCGACATGCCCGACGAGCGCCGTGCTGCCGGCCACCCCGACGAGGGCGTTGTCGTCGTAGAGGTCGTCGACGGCCTGCTCCGCCTCGTCGTCGGCTGTCTCGTCCTCGGGGTCGTGGACCAGATAGCCGTGATCGCCGTCGGCGAACAGGAAGTATTTGGCCGTGGCCTGGACGACACCCTTCGTCCGGGGCCACGGGTCGCGGCACTTCGCGTTCTCCTCGGCGATGTAAGAGTCGTTCGCCGCCTCCATCTCCGCGGTCGACCGCAGCAGCTCGGGATGGGTCGCGCCGACGATCTCCGGGCAGACGTAGACGAGGTCCCACGGGTCCGCGCCCCAGGCGGGCCGCGCGCTCCCGGCCCGCGTCAGGATCGCCTTCTGCTCCTCGCGGTCCTTCGCACGGCACAGCGCCCGCCCGTACGCGAGGACCTGCTGGTCCGACAGGCTGTCGGGGAAGATGGGCGAGACGCCGTCGTCCGTGCTCCGCGCCCGGCACAGGAACACGGCCTCGCGTTCCGCGGGTTTCAGGTCGCCGAAACCGGGCCGGTCGTAGCAGTCCGCCGACCAGCCGGTGTAGGTGAGGTGCGGGGTCTGCTCCGGGTGGATCATCGCGATGACCGGCAGCAGGGCCACGGCCGCCACCGCGACGCGGATCACGCGCCGCCGCGCGGGCGGAAGGTCCGCCGGGCGGCCCTCGGCGGCCAGCTCGCGGGCGGTCGCCGCGATCCACACGGTGCCGACGAGTCCCAGCGCGTCCATCACCACCGGCATCACCAGATCGCCGCCGCCGGGGATCCTGCCGAACAAGACGTCGAGCGGGATCACCAGCGCGTAGACGCCCACCGACACCCACCCGGCGGCCTGCGTGCCGCGGCTCCACCGGCCGTCACGCCGCTGCCCGACGAGCGTGACGAGGATCGCCGCCACTCCGCCCAGCATGAAGCCCAGCCCGACGACGCCGCCCCTGCCGAGCTCCGGGAGGTCGAGCTCGTCGAGCAGGTCGTCGGCCATCGCGGCCAGCTCGACCGCGAAGATCGCTCCGGCCGCCGCGCGCAGCGTGCGGGACCGCCAGCGGATGACGAGCAGGTAGAGGACGTCGATCGCGGTCCACAACGCGAGCTGGAACGCCGCGTCGACCGCGTCGGGGAGCACCGCGATCGGGAGCCACAGCACGAGGGCGTACGCCACCGCCAGATACAGCAGCCGGCGCAGCGCCTTCGCCCGGCGGTCCAGCGGCCCCCGGGCGGGGGCACGCAGGATCAGCCACAGGAGCGCGGCCTTCACCGGGGCGGCCACGAGCAGCGCCACCGTCGTCGAGGTGTCGAACCCCCCGGGCGAGTAGAACTGCGGATAGACCGGCGGCGACCATTCGACGGCCACCCAGAGCCAGACGTCGCCGAGCACCAGGCCCGCGACCGCCGCCGCAAGAACCAGACCTACTGATCCGATCCTGGCAATCCGCCAGATCCTGTCCGGTAGCACGGGACGCGATCTTAGTGCGGCGCCGCCGTACGGGCGGGCAGATCGTGATCTTCACCGCTCCGCGATGCCGACGACGGCGATCGCGGCGAGCAGGGCGTCGCCGGAGGCGGCGGGGCCGTCCGCGGCCCAGCAGACGTAGCCGTCGGGACGGATGAGCATGGCGGCGGCGCCCAGATCGTCGGCGCAGGTGGCGCGGACGAGGTCGACTCGTGGGGGAAGCCGGAGGCCGGCGGGGACGGTTCCGGCCAGATCGAGCAGGACGGCGTGCCCCGCGCCGAACAGCGCCGACACCCGGGTGGGGCCGGCGTCGGCGACCAGATCGGCGTCCGGCACGCGCTGTCCGGTGAGCGGGTGATCGCCGGGCAGTTCGTAGCGCAGCGAGAGGCCGGACATCAGCCCCGCGAGGTGACGGTTGGCGTCGGGCAGGCGCAGCAGGTCGGCGAAGATGTCGCGCAGGGCGGCCACGTCCTCGCTGGGGTCGGGATCGGCCAGGACGCGCTGTGCCGACGTGTGGTGCAGGACCTGGGCTCCGACCGGGTGCCGTTCGGCGTGATAGCTGTCCAGCAGGCCGCCCGGCGCCCGGTCCTGTACGGTCGCGGCCAGTTTCCACCCGAGGTTGAACGCGTCCTGTATGCCGAGGTTGAGACCTTGGCCGCCCAGCGGCGGATGGATGTGCGCCGCGTCGCCCGCGAACAGGACGGCACCCACGCGGTAGTGCTCCAGCTGCCGGGTGGCGTCGGTGAACCGGGACGCGTTGTCCACGGCGCCGAGGCTGGTCTCAGGGCCGTACACGGCATGAAGCCCGGCGATGATCTCCTCGTCGGTCACCGGGGTGTCGCGGTCGGCGCCCGCCCGGTCCGTCCGCCCGAAGGTGATCCGGTACCGGTCGCCGCCCAGAGGGACCAGCATCGCCCAGTAGCCGTCCGCCTGACGGGTCAGGCTGCTGATGTGCCCGATCCGCCGCGGCACCAGCGGTGAGACGGCGGACAGGCGGATGTCGGCCAGCACCGCCTGACGGGTGCCGGGCCTGCCGGGAAACGGCAGCCCGAGCAGTTTGCGCACCGTGCTGTGGCCGCCGTCGCAGGCCACCAGGTAGCGCGCCCGCACCCGCAGGTCTCCCGCTGTCACGACCACGCGGTCGTCGCCGGGCTCGACCCCGGAGACGGCGGCCCCGTGCAGAACCCGCGCGCCTGCGGCGGTCGCCTGCTCTTCGAGCACCTCTTCCAGTTCCCACTGCGGGATCGCGATGGGGAAGGGGTGCCTGGTCCGCCAGGGGGTGCAGTCCAGGGGGACGGGCAGGGCCGCGAAGTGCCCGCCGACCGGCTCGCGCGGCGTGGCACGCCGCAGCAGCGGTTCGAGCAGCCCGCGCGACTCCAGCAGTTCGGCGGTACGCGGCTGGATGCCGCCGCCTTTCACCTGTTCGATGCGCTGGGGCAGCTTCTCCAGCACCAGGGTCTCCACCCCTGCCAGAGCGAGTTCGTACGCCAGCATCAGCCCGGTCGGGCCGGCGCCCGCGACGACGACCTCGGTCTCGATCTCGTCCACCGTCATCACTCCATCTCGCCTCGGGGCAAATGTATACCGGGTGCAGGAATATCCTCAGGGCAACACCCTGCTACGGTGACGTCGTGGACGGCAAGCCCGGGCTGCGGGAACGGAAGAAGCGGAGGACCCACGCGGCGATCTCCGAGGCCGCGATCACGCTGTTCCTCGAACACGGCTTCAACCAGGTTTCGGTGGCCCAGGTGGCCGAGGCGGCCGAGGTGTCCAAACGGACGCTGTTCGCCTACTTTCCGGCGAAGGAAGACCTCGTGGTGCATCGCCTCGCCGATCACGAGACCGAGATGGCACGCGTCGTGCGGGCCCGCCCGCCGCGCACCGCCCCGCTGACCGCGCTGCGTGAGCACTTCCTCGACGGCCTGCGTGAGCGGGACCCGATCACCGGGCTCAACGACGCGCCCCACGTGCGCAAGCTCCACCGGATGATCCTCGACACGCCTTCGCTGGTGGCCCGGATGGAGCGGTTCAAGAGCGGCGCCGAGCGCGCACTCGCCCAGGCGTTGCGGGAGACGGCGGACGTCCCGGAGCTCACGGCGCGGCTGGCCGCCGTCCAGATCGTCGCGGTGCACTGGGCGCTGGCGCAGGACAACGCCGAACGCCTGGCGTACGGGGAGCCCGCCGACGAGCGCTACGCGGGCGCGGTGGCCGACGCGGAACACGCGTTCGCGCTGCTGCGGAACGGATTGCGGCGACTGGCCCGGGAGCGGTGACCCCCGGCAGGGCGCACGAGCCGGAGGGCACACCGCCCCTGAAGGCGCGCCGCCGCGGTGTCAGCTCTTAGGAGCGACGCGCCACACGGTGTCGCCCGCGTCGTCGGCGACCAGCAACCCCCCGGCCCGGTCGAGGACGACTCCCACGGGGCGCCCGTAGGTCGTGCTGTCACCGGGGTCGGGTTTGAAGCCGGTGAGGAAGTCGCGAGGCGGGCCGCTGGGCATGCCGTGGGCGAACGGCACGTAGACGACCTTGTATCCCACCGGGTCGCCGCGGTTCCACGATCCGTGCTCGCCGACGAACGCGCCGCCGCGATACTCGGCGGGGAACGCGGATCCCGTGGAGAAGGCCAGCCCCAGCGGAGCGGTGTGGGCGCCCAGCGAGTAGTCCGGGCGCAGGGCCCTGGCCACCAGGTCCGGCCGGGGCGGAGTGACGCGGTCGTCGACGTTGCGGCCCCAGTAGCTCCACGGCCAGCCGTAGAAGTCGCCGTCGCGGACCCTGGTCAGGTAGTCGGGGGACACGTCGTCGCCGAGGACGTCGCGTTCGTTGGCCCAGAGTGTGCCGGTGACCGGCTCGATGCCGAGACCGTTGGGGTTCCTGAGGCCGGAGGCGTAGACGCGCGCGCCGCCGCCGCCGGGATCGAGTTCGAGCACGGCGGCGCGCCCGCGCTCGACGTCGAGGCCGTATTCGCCCGCGTTGCTCGCGGAGCCGACGGTGACGTAGAGCCCGGAGCCGTCGGCGGCGGCGAGCAGGTTGCGCGTCCAGTGGTTGTTGTAGCCGCCGGCGGGCAGGTCGAGGACCTTCTCGCCCGGGGCGGTGATCCGCGTGTCGCCGAGCCTGTGCGGGAAGCGCCACACGCCGTCCGTGCCGGCGACGTAGAACATCACCTCGGTGCCCGGCTCGGCGTCCGGTTCGACCGCGTACGGCGGTGCCGCCCTCAGCAGGGCCATGCCGAACGGCTGGTTGAGGCCGGACAGGAACGTGCCGCGGAAGTCCGCGACGCCGTCGCCGTCGGAGTCGCGCAGCAGGGTGATCCGGTTGGCGCTCCGCTCTCTGGTCGAGCCGTCGGCCCGGCGCAGCCAGGAGAGGAGCCGCATCACGACCGAGTCGGGAGGCTTCGGCAGCGTGGCGGACTCGGCCACGAGCACGTCTCCGTTGGGGAGCGGGTAGAGCCAGCGCGGGTGGTCCAATCCGCCCGCGAACCGCGTGACGGAGAAGCCCGCCGGGGCCGTCGGCGTCCTCCCGGCGGGCCAGCCGACCACGTCGGGCGCGTTGACCTTGGGAATCGGGAACGTGTCCGGCCGCTCGAGCCGGGGATCGGCCCCAAGGCGCGCCTCCGTCTGGGGGGCGCCGCCGCGGCCGACGGCGGCGAAGGCTCCCGCCAGGGCGAGGGCGGCGAGCAGGCCCAGCGCCACAAGGGCGCGGACCGCGATCCGTAGCAGGCGGCGGCCGCTCAACGGGACCACCCCCGATCGGCGGGGGTGGAGCCGGGGGCGGGCGATCCGGCGGCGATGTGACGCGCACGCGCGCCGGGCGGTGTCGCGAGGGCGGCGCGGCGGCCGGCGGAACGGAGGATGGGCAGGGCGTCCACGTCGTCACCTTCCACGGACTCTCAGGGTGGCACCCCGACTCTGTCCGACGGTCCGGAGGCGCCGCCTCCGCCTACGGGCTCACGGTGACGGCCACTCGGCCGGCAGGTCCGGCCTAGCGGCCGATCTCGGCCGGCCGATCGGCGGAGTCGTACGGGCCGGCCGCCTCGGCGGTGCGCACGTCGGATCGGGACCGGCGCAGCAGCCGTGCGCCGATCAGCATGAGCGGGGCGTACGCCGCCAGCGCCAGCACCGGACCGGCGACCGGGACGGCCGGGCCGGCGACGTAGGGGAGCGCGACGACCGGAACCGTCCACCAGCCGACCACGCCCGCCCGGGCCAGCCCGGCCAGGACGAGCGGCAGCAGCAGGACGCCCCCGGCCATGCCGCTGAGCCGCCAGGCGTTCAGCGAGGGGTCGGCGGTCACCTGGTCGAAGACCCGCACCGCGTCGCCGAGGGGGACGACGTCCGGCATCGCCCCGGTGAACCAGTCCGACAGCAGCAGACCGGACATCTGCACCGCCCCGAACATCGTGAGCACCACCCCGGCGGTGGTGAGCCCACGGCCGCGCCGGCCGCGCAGCAGCAGCAACGCGCCCGGAACGCCCAGCGCGATGAGCACCCAGGCGTAGTGGAACAGGTTCGCCGACAGCACGGTCAGGCCGAAGTCCTCGGCGAGTGAGGAGAGGTAGGCGGAGGAGGAGTCGCCGGCCTGCGGCGGCGAGGTGAGCATGCCGCCGGTCATGAGGACCGGAGCGGCGATCAGGGCGGCGCCGGCGAGGCGGCGCAGCGGCGCGCCGGAGGCGTCGAAACCGGTGTTCGTCGTTGTCATGGCCGGAACGCTATGGCCGGGGCCCGGTCCGGCGGATCGTCGTGCGGGTCCGTCGTCACTGCGACCGTGAGGCGGCCACGGCGGCGCCGGGTCGTCTCCGGGGAGGACGGACGGCCGCGCGGCGTCCTCCCGGGAGCCGATCCCGGGGTGGCCCGCGCGCCGTTACCCTCCATGTTGCGGCCACTGAGGTCGCGATTGTCCATATTTGGAGGGCGATGTGCGCGCACCGCAGGGGCGCGGGCAGTGGCTGGTGCTCGGCGTGGGCGCCGCGCTGCTGTTCGCGGTCGTGGCGGCGGTCGAGATGGCCGCGGATCCCGGGCGCGGCGGCACGAACGTCCGCGACATCGCGCTCGCGGCGGCGGTCGCGGTGTGCTTCCCGGTCGCCGCGCTGTACCCGGTCACCGGCATGACCATCGCGATGCTGAGTTTCCCCCTCGCGCTCGCGGCCGGGGCCGAGGGTCTCGGCGGCGCCCAGCTGATCGCGGAGCTGGTCCTCGTGGCACACGCCGGATACCGCAGCACGGTCCGCCGTGGACTGACCGCCGCCGCAGCGGCCGCGCTGGTGCCGGCGGCGGCGCTGACCGTGTTCGGCGAGAGCCCGTGGGAGTTCCTGTTCTTCGGCGCCCTGGTCAGCTGCGCCTGGGGCCTCGGCGCGCTGCTGCGCCGGGAACAGACGCGCTCCGCGCAGCTCGCGGCGCTCGCCGACGCGCTGGCCGCCGAACGCGAGGCCCGGGCGCGCGCGGCCGTCGACGAGGAGCGGGCCCGGATCTCCCGGGAGCTCCACGACGCCGTGGCGCACACGCTGAGCGTCATGACGATGCAGGCCGGCGTGCTGCGCCGCAGGCTCGCCGACCGTCCCGTCGAACGCGACGCGCTCGCCCAGGTGGAGGAGCTCGGCCGCCGCTCGGTGGAGGAGATCAGGCGGGTGGTCGGGCTGCTGCGGCCCGACGCCGCCGACGGTCTCGGGCCGCCGCCGTCGCTGCGCCGGATCGAGGACCTGGTGGCTCAGGTGCGGTCCGCGGGGCTCGACATCTCCCTGGCCGTCACAGGGGAGCCCGTGTCACTGCCCGCGGGTCTCGACATGTCGGCGTACCGGGTCGCCCAGGAGGCCCTCACGAACGTGCTGCGGCACGCGGGCGCCGACCGGGCGGCGATCGAGGTGGCCTACCGCCCGGGCGAGGTCGCGCTCCGGGTGACCGACGACGGCCGCGGCGCCCCGGCCGCGCCCTCCGCGTCACCGGGGGCCCCGGCGACGCGCGCCGGCGGGCACGGCGGGCACGGGCTGGTGGGGATGCGCGAGCGGGTCGGCATGTTCGGCGGGACGCTGCGCACGGGCCCCCGCGAGGCCGGTGGTTACGAGGTCTACGCGACGTTCCCCGTCCCGTCCGGAGGGATCGCATGATCAGGGTGGTGCTCGCCGACGACGAGGCGATCATGCGGGCCGGGCTGCGCATGCTGATCTCCGACGAGCCGGACATGGAGGTCGTCGGGGAGGCCGCCGACGGCGACGAGGCGGTCCGGGTGGCCGCCGCGACGCGACCGGACGTCGTGCTGATGGACGCCCGGATGCCGGGCCTGGACGGGATCGGCGCGGCCGCGGCGATCGCCGCGGAGCACCCGGGCGTGCGGGTGCTGATCCTGACCACGTTCGACGAGGACGTGCTGGTCGACGGGGCGCTGCGGGCCGGGGTGGCGGGGTTCCTGCTCAAGGTCTCCCCGCCCGAGCAGCTCCTGGAGGCGCTGCGCGAGGTGGCCGCCGGGCGCGGCCTGCTCGACCCGGCCGTGGTGCCGCGGGTGATCTGCCGGTACGCCGGCGCCCCGCGCCCGCGCCCGCGCGACCCGGCCCTGGAAAGGCTCACCGCCCGGGAGGCGGAGGTGCTGGCGCTGGTCGGCCGCGGCCTGTCGAACGCGGAGATCGCCGCCCGGCTGTTCCTCGGCGAGACGACGGTCAAGACCCACCTCGGCCGGGTGCTGGACAAGCTCGGCCTGCGCGACCGGGCCCGCGCCATCGCGTACGCCTACTCGAGCGGCCTGATCACCCCGGACGACTGATCCGCGGACTTCGTCACCGCTTCCCGGGGTGGCGGTTGTCGGCTGTCTCCCGGTGAAACGGCAGCTCACGGCGGTGCGGCGACCCGCCGGGGTGGCGTAATCCCGTCGTTATCCGCATATTCCTACCTGAACAGTAGGCTTATGCCTCATGGAGTTGGCGGACGCGAGACGGCGCCGGGCGGACAGGGCCCGCCAGGTCGCCGACCTGCTGCGGCGGGAGGTCGTGCACGGCGGGTTCGGCGGTGGTCATCTGCCGCTGGAGTCCGCCCTCGCACGGGAGTTCGGGACCTCCCGCAACACGATCAGGGACGCCCTGGACCTGCTGCGCGACGAGGGCCTCATCGAGCGGTGCCCGGGCGTCGGCACCACCGTCGCCGCGGAGAAGTACCCGCACGGCCTGCACCGGCTGCTCGGCCTCGCCGAGACCCTCCGGGAGCACGGCGAGGTGACCAACGAGGTCCGCGCGATGGGGCTGATCCCGCCTCCGGCCGCCGTGCGGGGGCGGCTCGGACTGCCGCCCGGGGAGGACGTCGTCTACGTGGAGCGGCTGCGCCGGCTCAACGGCCTGCCGCTCTCGCTCGACCTGACCTATCTCGTCCGCGAGGTGGGGGAGCCGCTCTTCGACGCCGATCTCGTGCACAACGACGTGTTCGTGCTGCTGGAACGGATCGCCGGCCAGCCGCTCGGCGTGGCCGAGCTGACGATCGAGGCCGTGAACGCCGACCCCCACACCGCGGCCGTCCTCGACGCGCCGCGCGGCGCTGCGCTGCTCATGGTCGAGCGCCTCACCCATCTGTCCGACGGCCGCCCGGTCGACCTGGAGTTCGTCAGGTTCCGCGGCGACCGCCTCACCATGCGTGGCCACCTCTGGAGGAACACCGATGACCCTGGTCAATAGCCGCGCCGACGTGCCCGTGACGATCGACGAGTCACTGTGCATCGAGGGCTGCACGCTGTGCGTGGACGTGTGCCCGCTCGACTCGCTGGCCATCCACGAGGTCAGCGGCAAGGCGTACATGCACGTGGACGAGTGCTGGTACTGCGGCCCCTGCGCCGACCGGTGCCCCGCCGACGCCGTCACGGTGAACATCCCCTACCTGCTCCGATAGAAGGACACCCCATGCGTAAGCTCATCGCCGCCGTGGCGCTGCTGGCCGCGGCGGGGTGCTCCGTCTCCGCCGGCGCCGACGACGGCAGGCAGACGGTCGTCGTCGGATACCAGTCGAAGACCATCAACACCGTGACCGCGGGGACGCTGCTGCGCGGCCTCGGCTACCTCGAAAAGCGCCTCGGCGACGGGTACCGGGTCGAGTGGCAGGACTACGACACCGGCGCCCCTATCACCGCCAAGATGGTGGCCGGGAAGATCGACATCGGGTCGATGGGCGACTACCCGCTCCTCATCAACGCCTCCCGCACCCAGGCGGTGGCCGCCGCGCGGACCGAGCTCGTCTCGGTGACCGGCTACAACCTGCGCGGCGGGCTGAACTCCGTGGTCGTCGCCTCGTCGTCGGAGGTGCGGACGCTGGCCGACCTGAAGGGGAAGAAGGTCTCCGCCAGCTCCGGGTCGGCCGGTCACGGCACGCTCGTCCAGGCTCTGGAACGGGCCGGGCTGGACCCCGCGACCGACGTGGAGGTCGTCAACCAGCAGCCGCCGGTCGGCGCGTCCGCGCTGCAGTCGGGCAACGTGCAGGGATACGCCCAGTTCGTGGCCTGGCCGGGGCTGCTCGTCTTCCGCGACCAGGCCCGGCTCGTCTACGACGGCTCGGCGCTCGACGTGCCGACCTTCCACGGCGTCGTCGTACGGCAGGCGTACGCGAAGGAGCACCCGGACGTGGTCCAGGCGTTCCTGCAGGCGCAGATCGACGCGACGAGGTACCTGCACGAGCATCCCGTCGAGGCCGCCGAGTCGGTCGCCGAGGCCACCGGCCTGCCGGCCGAGGTCGTCTACCTCTACAACGGCCGCGACGGCATCGCCTCGTTCGACGTCACGATGAAGCCGCGGCTGCTGGCCGCCCTCGACCACGACCAGAAGTACCTGAAGTCGATCGGCACCGACTTCGCCGGCGTCGACGTGGCGAGGTTCGCCAACGACTCCTACCTCAAAAAGGCGTACGGCGCCTCCTACGACGCCGACACCGCGAGCACCGCCAACGCCGCGAAGATCGGCGGGACCGACGAGGCCTGCGGGACCGCCGTGGGGGACCCGGCGAAGGCGGGCGAGGTCTGGCTGGCCGGGGAGGACCGGCTGCGCCCCGCGGCCACCCCCGCCTGCCTGCTGCGCCAGGTCGCCGCCGCCACGTCCGGCGGCAAGACCGTACGGGCCGCCTACGTGCCCGACGCCGCCACCGGGACGCACTGGTTCGCGGACAGGTCCGTCTGGGTGCGCGACCCGTCGGCGGGCGAGGACGAGCGGTTCAAGCCCTTCACCACGCAGGACGGCGCGCAGGCGTACGTGCGGGAGCACCCCAGGGCCGAGATCGTCGGCTACGACGAGGCGCTGAAGGCCGCGGCGAGGGAGCCGAAGGCGGCGGGAGGCGTGTCGCGATGAGCACTCCGGCGTTGGACGCGGCGCTCGCTCCCGCCGCCGCCGGGACCCCGGACGCCCCGGCGGCGCGGACGGCCCGCACGAGAACGGCGGCCGGCCTGCGCGGGTGGGCGGTCAGGCTCGGCTCCCTGGCGGTCGTCCTCGCGCTGTGGCAGTGGCTGACGACCGCGGACGCCCGCGTCGGACTGCGGTTCGACCGGCTGCCCTCGCCCGCCGAGGTCGCGGCGGAGTTCGGTCGGCAGCTGGGCACCCGGATCTACTACCTGGACCTGGCCCAGAGCATGATCCGCATCCTCACCGGGTTCGCGCTGGCGGCCGTCGCCGGCATCGCCCTGGGCGTCCTGGTCGCGCGGTCCCGGTGGATCGGCGACGTGCTGTTGCCGCCGATCGAGGTCGTCCGGCCGATCCCGGCGATCGCCCTCGTGCCGATCGCGATCCTGGTGTTCCCCAGTGACGAGCAGGGCATCGTGTTCATCACGTTCGCCGCGGCGTTCTTCCCGATCATGGTGAGCACGCGGCACGCCGTACGCGCGCTGCCGACGCTGTGGGAGGACGCGGTCCGCACCATGGGCGGCGGGCGCGCGCACGTGCTGTGGAACGTCGTCCTCCCGGGCACGCTGCCGGGCGTGTTCGGCGGGCTGTCGGTCGGCATGGGAGTCGCCTGGATCTGCGTGATCTCCGCTGAGATGATCTCCGGGGAGTTCGGCGTCGGCTACCGGACCTGGCACGCCTACACCGTGGTCGACTATACGGGGGTGCTCGTCGGCATGGCGTCGATCGGCGTGCTCGGCTGGCTCACCTCGGCCTCTGTCGAGCTGCTCGGCCGGCGCCTCACCCGGTGGCTGCCGCGCGGGGAAGGGGGCGCCCGATGAGCGCTCCCGCCACGGAGACCGCACGCGCGGACGCCGGGCTCGCCATCCGGCTGGAGGGCGTGTCGCTCGGCTACGGACGGCACGCCGTGCTGGACGGCCTGCATCTCGACATCGCCCCCGGCGAGGTCCTGGTGATCGTCGGCCCGTCCGGATCGGGCAAGTCCACCGTCCTGCGCGCGATCGCGGGGCTGCTGGCGCCGCGCGCCGGCCGGGTCCTCGCCGAGGGGGTGCCGGTCACCGGCCCGTCGCCCGGCCGGGCCATGGTCTTCCAGGACGACGCGCTGCTGCCCTGGCGCACGGTCCGGCGCAACGTCGAGCTGCCGCTGCGCATCCGCGGCGTGCCGAGGAGGGAGCGCAGGGTGGCCGCCGAGAGCTGGATCGGCCGCGTCGGCCTCGCCGGCTGCGAGGACCGGCTGCCCCGGGAGCTGTCCGGAGGCATGCGGCAGCGCGTGCAGCTCGCCAGGTCCCTGGCGGGCGCGCCGCGCGCCGTGCTCATGGACGAGCCCTTCGGCGCGCTGGACGCGCAGACCCGGGGCGAGATGCAGCGCCTGCTGCTGGACGTGCTCCGCGACACCCTCGCCACGGTCGTCTTCGTCACCCACGACGTGGACGAGGCGCTGCTGCTCGCCGACCGGGTGGTCGTGCTCGGACATCGCGAGGGGCATCGCGGCGGACACGGCGGAGGACACGGCGGCGGACACGGCGGCGGACACGGCGGCATCGCGACCGTCCTGCGCGTGCCGGACCCGCGCACCCCCGACATCGACCGCGCCGAACTGCGCGCCCGCATCATCGAGGAGCTGTGACAGTGGACATCCCTTCCCCGGCGGACCGTACGCATCTGGAATGCGAGGTCCTGGTGGTCGGCGGCGGCACCGCCGGGACCATGGCCGCGATCACCGCCGCCGAGCGCGGCGCCGATGTGATCCTGCTGGAAAAGGCGCACGTACGGCACAGCGGCGCGCTGGCGATGGGCATGGACGGCGTGAACAACGCGGTCATCCCCGGCAAGGCCACACCCGAGGACTACGTCGCCGAGATCACCAGGGCCAACGACGGGGTGGTCAACCAGCGCACCGTCCACCAGACGGCGACGCGCGGCTACGACATGGTCCGGCGGCTGGAACGCTACGGCGTGAAGTTCGAGAAGAACGAGCACGGCGAGTACGCGGTGCGCCGGGTCCACCGCTCGGGCAGCTACGTCCTGCCCATGCCGGAGGGCAAGGACGTCAAGAAGGTCCTCTACCGCGTGCTGCGCCGCCGCGACATCCGCGAGAAGGTGCGCATCGAGAACCGGGTGATGCCGGTCCGCGTGCTGACGAGCGGCGGCCGGGCCGTCGGCGTCGCCGGGTTCGACACCCGCTCGGGCCGCTTCGTCACGGTCGCCGCCGGCGCCGTGATCCTCGCCACCGGCGCGTGCGGACGGCTCGGCCTGCCCGCCAGCGGCTACCTGTACGGCACGTACGAGAACCCGACCAACGCCGGGGACGGGTACGCGATGGCCTACCACGCGGGCGCGGAGCTCAGCGGCATCGAGTGCTTCCAGATCAACCCGCTGATCAAGGACTACAACGGCCCGGCCTGCGCGTACGTCGCCAACCCGTTCGGGGGTTACCAGGTCAACGCCGAGGGGGAGCGGTTCGTCGACTGCGACTACTGGTCGGGCCAGATGATGGCCGAGGTGGCGAGAGAGATCGGATCGGCCCGCGGCCCGATCTACCTCAAGACCAGCCATCTGCCCGACGAGACGCTCACCGCGCTCGAGAACATCCTGCACACCACCGAGCGACCCACCCGGGGCACCTTCCACGCGGGGCGCGGGCACGACTACCGCACCCACGACGTCGAGATGCACATCTCCGAGATCGGCCTGTGCGGCGGCCACTCGGCCTCGGGCGTCTGGGTGGACGAGAACGGCGCCACCACCGTCCCCGGCCTGTACGCCGCGGGCGACCTGGCCTGCGTGCCGCACAACTACATGATCGGGGCGTTCGTGTTCGGCGACCTCGCCGGGGCCCACGCCGCCGAGCACCACCGGAGGCCGGAGGGCCTGCCGGAGGACCAGATCGCCGCCGCGCACGAGCTCGTCTACCGCCCGCTGCGCAACCCGGACGGCCCGCCGCAGCAGCAGGTCGAGTACAAGCTGCGCCGGTTCGTCAACGACTACGTCGCCCCGCCGAAGACCGCCAGGAAGCTGGACATCGCCCTGGAGACGTTCGAGCGGATGCGCGAGGAGATCGCCGCCATGGGCGCCAGGACCCCGCACGAGCTGATGCGCTGCGCCGAGGTGACGTTCATCAGGGACTGCGCGGAGATGGCCGCCAGGTCCTCGCTGGTCCGCACCGAGAGCAGGTGGGGCCTCTACCACGAGCGCGCCGACCTGCCCGAGCGGGACGACGACGAGTGGCTCTACCACCTCAACCTGCGCAAGAACGCCGACGGGGCGATGGAGTTCGTCAAGCGCCCGGTCGAGCCGTACCTCGTGCCCGTCGAGGGCTTCACCCCCCGCCCGGCCGAGCCCGCCCTGGTCGGGGCGTACGGCCCGGCGGGCCCGGCGCGGCGCAGGGCGGGCGGGCGGCTCGCGGTGGAGGCGATCGGGCGCTCGCCGCGCATCCTCGAACTCCTGCGGCTCGCCGACGGCGAGCCGGCGCTGGACCAGATCACCCCCTACCTGGACGACGCCGACCCCAAGGTACGCAGGGCGGCCGTCGCGACGCTGACCGAGACCGCGCCCCGCGGCGTGGAGACCGCGCTGGCCCGGGCCCTCGCCGACCCGCACGGCACGGTGCGGCGCGCCGCCGCGACCGGCCTGCGGGAGCTCGTCGAGGTGCTGCCCGCGAGCGCCGGGTTCGGGGCCTCGCTCCGCGCCGTCGCCGGTTACGGGGAGACGGCGCCCGGCGGGGTGGCTGAGGGGGTGGCCGGTGAGGTGGCAGGTGGGGCGGCCGGCGCGGTGACGGGGGACCCGGTGGTGCAGATC
>NZ_JBFAOO010000064.1:0-37220 GCF_040675265.1 Microbispora sp. NPDC049633 | reverse complement strand
GGAGCCGCGCCGCGGCCCGGCCCCGCTCCCCCAGCTCGCGCAGCGCCTGCAGCCAGGGCCAGAACGGCGGCGCCGCCTCGGCCTCCACGCAGCGGCCCCAGACGACCGCGACGCCGCGCGCCTCGGCCTCCTCCGCGGCGAGCTGGGCCAGCCGGGTCTTGCCGATCCCCGGCTCGCCGGTCACCAGCAGCACGCCGCCGCGGCCCCGCCGTACGGCGCCGAGCCGGTCGCCGAGGCGGGCGAGCTCGTGCCTGCGCGCGACGAGGGCCGCGGACGGCGGCGGCTCGGGCGCCGGGAGGGACGGCTCCTTCGCCGTCAGGGCGGCGGCCGGCCGCTCGACGGCAGGCGTGCCCAGGGGCGCGGGCGCGTCCAGGGACGGCGACTGCTCCAGCACGGCCTGCTCCAGCCGCCGCAGCTCGGGTCCGGGCTGCAGGCCCATCTCCTCGGCGAGCAGGGCGCGCACCCGGCGCAGCGCACCGAGCGCGTCGGTCTGCCTGCCCGACCGGTAGAGGGCGAGGACGAGCAGGCTCCACAGCCGTTCGCGGTACGGGTGCGCCTCGACCAGCCGCTCCAGGTCCGCGACGCACGAGGGCCCGTCGCCCGTGGCGAGCCTGGCCTCGAACCGGTCCTCGACCGCCACCGCCCGCAGCTCGGTCAGACGGGCGATGACGGGCTGGACGAACTCGTAGGCCGCGAACTCGGCGAGCGGCTCGCCCCGCCACGTCTCCAGCGCCCGGTCGACGAAGGCGCGCACCGCGGCGTACTCGCGCCGGGCGAGCGCCCTGCGGCCGTCCTCCACCCAGGAGACGAAGCGTACGAGGTCGACCTGGCCGGGCGCGACGGACAGCAGGTAGCCGGGCTCGCGCGTGAGCAGCACGGCGGGGGGCGTGCGTGGCCTGCGTCCCGGCTCGAGCACCTTGCGCAGGTTGGAGACGTACGACTGCAGTGTCGCGGTGGCGCTGGAGGGCGGCTCGTCCGCCCACAGCTCGTCGATCAGCCGGTCGAGGGAGACGATCCTGCCGGGCTCCAGGGCGAGGACGGCGAGCACCGCGCGCTGCTTGCGCGGGCCGAGGTCGATGACGCGGCCGTCGCCGCCGGTGACCTCGAAGGGGCCGAGCAGCCGGAAGGACAGCGTGTTCATGACCGAAACCCCTCTGATCGCTGCGGCAAGCGTAGAGCCGGGACGACCGCCACCGGAACGGTCCACTTGGGGGCGACTTGGACGGTCTCCAAGCCGCGCTCATACGCGCTCCGATCCCCGTGTCCCACGGTGGTCCCGCACGAGGAACCCACGATGTGAAGGGGAAGAGATGGACCACATCAAGGCGCTCGGCGCCGATCTGCGCCGGGTGGCGCGCGGCCGGGTGCTGGTGCGCGGCGACGAGGGCTTCGACGAGAGCAGGCGCCCCTGGGACATGGCCGTCGACCAGCGGGTCGCGGCGGTCGTCGAGGCGCGGGACGCGCACGACGTCGCGGCCGTGGTCGGCTACGCGAACCTCGCCGGGCTGCGCGTCGCCACCCAGCCGAACGGGCACGCCCCCGCGTCCTTCGACGACGCGATCCTGCTGCGCACGGGTGCGCTGCGCGGCCTGGCCGTACGGCCGGCGGAACGGGTGGCCCGGGTGGAGGCCGGCGTCCCGTGGAGCGAGGTGCTCACGGCGGCGGGTGCGCACGGGCTGACGCCTCTGGCGGGCAGCACGGGGGTCGTCAGCGCCACCGGATTCACCCTGGGCGGGGGCCTGAGCTGGTTCGGGCGCAGGTACGGCTTCGCCGCCGACAGCGTGCGCGCGTTCGAGGTCGTGGACGCCTCGGGCGAGCAGACGACCGTCACGGCCGGCAGCGACCCCGAGCTGTTCTGGGCCCTGCGCGGCGGCGGGGGCGACTTCGCGGTGGTGACCGCGATGGAGTTCGACCTGCACCCGGCGCGGGTGCTGTACGGCGGGCGGATCCTGTGGCCGGCCGAACGCGCGGCGGAGGTGCTGGCCGCCTTCCGCGCCACCACGGCCATGGCGCCCGAGGAGCTGACGGTCTGGTTCCAACTGCTGCGGTTCCCGCCGCTGCCAGAACTGCCCGAGCCGCTGCGCGGCCTGTCGGCCGTGGCGATCGACGTCACCTATCTGGGCGACCCGGACGAGGCGCGGGCCCTGCTGCACCGGTTCGACCGGATCCCCGGGCCTGTCTTCGACACCCGCGGCCGGATGCCGGTGGCGAACCTGGCGGACATCTGCGCTGAGCCGACCGACCCGACGCCCGCCCTGCTGCACTCCGAGCTGCTCACCGGGCTCGGCGACGCCGACGCGGCGGCGCTGCTGGCCGCCGCCGGGCCCGGCACCATCGCACCGCTCGCCTACGTGCAGATCCGCCACCTCGGCGGAGCGCTCGCCCAGGTCGACGAGAAGGGCGGAGCCTGCGGGCACATCGCGGAGCCCTACCTGCTGAGCACGCTCGGCGTGCTCGCGGCTCCCGGCATGCGGGAGGCGATCCGGCGGCGGCAGTCGGCCGTCGCGGACGCGGTGGCCGGGGTCTCGACCGGCCGCAAGCCCTTCACCTTCCTCGGCCATGGGGAGCCCGCGGCGTGCGCCTTCCCGGCCGAGATCCTGGCCCGCCTGCGCGAGGTCAAGCGCCGCCGTGACCCCCATGGCGTGATCCTCGGAAACCACCCCGTCCTCGGGTGACGGCGGCTCGTCCGTCCAGCCCGCTCACTCCAGTCCGGCGAGGAGACGCGCGCTCTCCCCCGCCCAGTGGTCCAGCCCCAGGCGCAGGTGGGTCTCGTGGGCCCGGCGCGCGTGGCGCAGGGCGTGCCCGCGCTCGCCGGTCGCGGCCGCCAGCTCGGCCAGGACCAGGTGCGTCGACCCCCATCCGGCGCCGCCCATGCCGCTCACCACGAGCCGTCCCGCGTACGGCGAGAGCGTCCGGAGCAGGGCGGCGGGATCGGGCGTGCCGAGCCGGGCGGCGACATGGCCCCACACGACGGTGAGGAACTCGGCGGTCCAGTCCGGGGGAACCCTCGTGCCCCACCGCTCGACGAGCCTGCGGGCGAGAGCCGTGTCCCCGACGTCCAGCGCGGCGAGCACGGCGACGGGGCGCAGCGGCACCATGTCGGCGTCGTGGGCGCGGGACACGAGCCGGTCGGCCAGCTCCGCCACCCGGCCCTGGCCCCGCCTGCAGGTGTAGAGGGTGATCAGGCCGGGATAGTCGAGCCCCCACATGCTGAAGCCCTCGATCAGCGCGGTGAACTCCGCGGCGAGCCGCTCGGCCTCGGCCCAGTCACCCCGGAGCGTACGGCCGGCGGCCTCGGCGATACCCGCCATGCCGGTCAGCTCAGGGCGTCTGACCAGCTCCACCAGGCGCCGGCACTGGGCGAGGTCACGGTCCCATTCGTCCAGCTCGCCCGCCCTGAGCAGGCTTGCCATGCGGAAGATCCGGGCCACGGCCTCGGCGGACGCGTCCAGGGGAAGGGCGAGCATCTCCTCGACGGCGAGTCGGCGTTCCTCCTCGCGCTCCGGCACCCATGCGGCCATCAGGTAGTTGTTGAGCGCGCGGGCCAGCAGCCGGGGGTCGCCGACGCGGCGAGCCAGGCGCACGCCGTCGGCCGCCAGCCGCTCCCCCTCCGCGCGGCGCGGCGAGTAGTACAGCTCGAGCCCGAGGGTGCCGAGCAGGGTGGCCCGCTCCGCGTCGCCGGCGGCCGGTTCGGCCAGCAGCCCTTCGAGCAGCGCGACCATCTCCTCGTCCACCACGCCGTAGTGGCGCCAGTTCCACACCGACAGCCCGCCGAACACGGTGACGGCCTCGATCAGCGTGGCCCGCCGGCCGATCCGGGCGGCCAGGGCGATCGCCTCCTCCAGCACCGACCTGGCCCGGTCGACGTCCCCCACGGCCCGCAGCGCCTCGCCATGGCCCACGAGCAGGGCGCAGCGCCGGGCCGCGTCCGTCGGGCCGAGCGCGGTCAGGGCCCTGCCCCACCAGTCGACCGCCTCGTCGTACGCGCACTGGGCGGTGGCCTGACGGGCGGCGCGCACCGCGTACTCCACGGCCTTGGCCGCGCCGCCCGCCCTGGCCGCCATCCCGAAGTGATGGGCGAGGACCGACGGCTCGATGCCCGCGAGCGTCTCCAGGGCCTCGCCGGTGCGCAGATGCAGCCGGGCCCGGCGCACCCTGCCGAGATCGGTGTACAGGGCGTCGCGGACGAGGGCGTGGGAGAACCGGTAGTCGAAGCCATCCGGGACCTCGGCCAGCAGCCCGGTGGCCACGGCCGGTTCGAGCAGCGCCATGACCTCCTCCGCGGGGGTGTCGCAGGCGGCCTCCAGCACGTCGAGGCTCACCTCGCGGCCGAGCACGGCCGCCGCGCCGAGCAGCGCGCGGGTTTCCTCGGGCAGGCGGGCCACCCGGCGGCCGATGACCTCGCGCACGCCCTCGGGCACGCCCGCGGAGGCCGCGTCGAGACGGTGTTCGCTGTCCAGCAGCCTGACCAGCTCGCCCAGATAGAAGGGGTTGCCGCCGGTCCGCTCGAAGAGCACCGCGGCGAGCCGCGCGTCCGGCAGGTCGCGCCCGGCCAGGTAGGCGGCCACGTCCTCCCGGGTGAACGGCGGCAGCGTGAGGCGCTGCGCGCCGCGTTCGCGGGCGAGCGCGGCCAGGGTCTCGCGGAGCTGGTCGGGCTCGCCTCCCGGCTCCGGCCGCATCGTGGCCAGCACCAGCACCGGCGCGCGGTGCAGCTCCCCGGCCGCGAAGGCCAGCAGCCGCAGCGACGCGGCGTCCGCCCAGTGCAGGTCGTCCAGGACGACGAGCGCCGGTCCGGCCGCGACCAGCGCGCCCGTCACCCGTTCGTGCAGCGCGAACAGCGCCGCGCTGTGTCCCGGGAGCCCGTGCGCCGCAAGCCCGTCTGCAGCAGGCGCGTGCTCCGGCAGTCCGTGTCCGGAAGGCCCGCGCCCGGAAAGCCCCTGCCGCGCGTCCGCGCTCTCCGGCTCCGCGACCCCCGACAGGGCCGCGAGGGCCCGGGCCACGTCCTGTCCGCCGCCCGGCTCGCCCACGTACGACGCGGACCCGTACGACGCGGGCCCGTACGGCCCGGTCTCCGGCGGCACGAGGTCGCGCAGCACCTGGAGCCACGGCCAGAAGGCGGGCGCGCCGGTGTCCTCGGCGCACCGGCCCCAGGCGACCGCCATCCCCAGCGCCGACGCCTCGTCGGCGACGGCCTCGGCGAGGCTGGTCTTCCCGATGCCCGCCTCGCCGGACACGAGCAGCACTCCGCCCCGCCCGCGCCGCGCCCACGCGAGGCGCTCGGCGGCCCGATGAAGCTGCTCGCGCCTGGCGATCAGGCCGCCGGCGTGGGACGTCGGCGCGGCCTCCGGACGCGCGGCCGGCGCCGGCGAACCGGCGGCCACGGCCGGTCCGGTCCGGCCGTCCGGGACGACCGGGGCGCGGGACACCACCGGGGCAGCGGGGACGACCGGGGCGCCGGACATCATCGGGGAGCCGGGGATGCCGCCCGTGCCGTGCTCCTGGGCGACCGGGGGCGTCTCGAGGCCGGGCGCCTGGTCGAGCACCGCCTGCTCCAGCCGCCGCAGCTCGGGGCCAGGCTCCAGGCCAAGCTCGTCGGCGAGCAGCGTGCGCACCCCGCGCAGCGCGGCCAGCGCGTCGGCCTGCCGTCCCGCGCGGTAGAGCGCCCGGACGAGCAGCGCCCACGACCGTTCCCGGTACGGCTGCCCGGCCACCGCGCTCTCCAGGCCGGGCACGCACGAGCCGCTCTCACCGGTGGCCAGCCGGGCCTCGAACCAGTCCTCGGTGGCCGAGGCCCGCAGTTCCGTCAGCCGCGCCACGACCGGCTGCGCGAACTCGTAGGCGGCGAACTCGGCGAGCGGTTCGCCCCGCCATGTCTCCAGGGCGCGGCGCAGCAGATCGGCCGCCGCGGCGGGATCGCGGGCGAGCGACCGGCGGCCGTCCTCGGCGAGCGCGGCGAAGCGCACCAGGTCCACCTGCCCGGGGGCGACGGCGAGCAGATACCCCGGCTCGCGGGTGAGCAGGACCTTCGGCGGCGTGCGCGGCGGCCTCCCCGGCTCCAGCGCCCGGCGGAGCTGGGAGATGTACGCCTGCAGCGTGCCGGTGGCGCTGGAGGGCGCCTCACCCGACCACAGCTCGTCGATGAGGCGGTCGAGCGAGACGACCCGTCCCGGCTCCAGGGCGAGCATGGCCAGCACCGCTCGCTGCTTCGGCGTGCCGAGATCTATGACGCGACCGGCCGGGTCGATGACCTCGAGCGGACCGAACAGGCGGAATTCCATGGCTCCTCTGGACGCGGGATTTGGATCCGTAGCGTATTGCCCGGCTTGTCCGCCGCACGACTAGCGGACTCCTAGTCGACTACTAATCCACCGCAAACCGCCTGCATCAGGATGTGGAGTGATCAGAGAGCGTGAAGCGGGAGGAAATCGTGTCGACTGTGGAAACCGATCTGCGGCGGACGGTGCGCGGACGGGTGCTCGTGCCCGGCGACGACGCCTTCGAGGCGGCCCGGCTGCCCTGGAACCGGGCGGTGGACCAGCGCGTGCGGGCGGTCGTGGAGATCGAGGACGCGGCGGACGCGGCCGCCGTTGTCCGTTACGCGAGCCTCGCCGGTCTCGCCGTGGCCGCGCAGCCGAGCGGGCACGGCGCGTCGGCCCGTCTCGACGGGACGATCCTGGTGCGCACCGGGCGGCTTCGCGGCGTCGAGGTGCGGCCGGAGCAGCGGACCGCCAGGGTCGGGGCCGGCGTGCAGTGGGGCGAGCTGCTGACCGCGGCCGCCAAGCACGGGCTGACCGGACTGCCCGGCAGCTCTCCCGTCGTCAGCGTCACCGGCTACACGCTCGGCGGCGGGCTCGGCTGGTTCGCCCGCAGGCACGGCTGGGCGGCCGGCGCCGTACGGGCCTTCGAGGTGGTGGACGCCGACGGCGTGGAGGCCCGGGTGACGGCGGACTCCGACCCGGACCTGTTCTGGGCGCTGCGCGGCGGCGGAGGCGACTTCGCCCTGGTGACGGCGATGGAGCTGGACCTGCACCCGGCGCCCCTGCTGTACGGCGGGCGCATGCTGTGGCCCGCGGAGCGGGCGCCCGAGGTGCTCGCCGCCTTCCGGGAGGTCACCGGTACCGCGCCCGTGGAGCTGACCGCCTGGTTCACGATGGTGAAGTTCCCCCCGGTGCCCCAGGTCCCCGAGCCGCTGCGCGGTCTCGCCGCGGTCGCGGTGGATTCGACGTTCCTGGGCGGCGAGGAGGAGGGACGCGGCCTGCTACGGCGATTCGAGGACATCCCCGGCGTGATCCTCGACACCCGCGCCCCGATGGCGCCGGACGCCCTGGGCGGCATCTGCGCCGAGCCGACGCAGCCGGTGCCCGGCGCCGGCCGCGGCGAACTGCTGACCGGGCTCGGCGCGGACGTGGCCGGCGATCTCCTCGCGGCCGTGGGCGGCATCGCTCCCCTGGCCACGGTGCAGGTGCGCCACCTGGGCGGCGCGCTGAGCGGGCCCGTCGAGGGCGGCGGTGCGGCCGCGCCCGTCGCGGAGCCGTACCTGCTGGGCATGATCGGGCCGGTCATGTCGCCGGAGGGCGGCCGGGCCGTCGCCGCGCGGCTGGCGGAGATCGCCCGGGCGATGGCGCCGCACACGACCGGCCGCAAGCCCTTCACCTATCTGCACGGCGACGAGAAGGCCGCCTCCGCGTTCGACGCGGACACCCTGGCCCGGCTGCGCGAGATCAAGCGCCGCCGCGACCCCGCCGGCGTCTTCCGTTCCAACCAGCCCGTGCTCGCCTGAGGCGCTCCCCGGCCCCGGGCCGCCCTCGCCCGCGGGACGAGGCACCGCGGACGGCCCCGGTAGCGCCGGGAATCACAGCTTGTGCAGCTCGGCGTCGCCCGATCCGGTCCTGATCGTGATCGCGTGCGGCGCCGAGTCGTCGTCCGCCAGCTCGATCCTGCGGTCGCCGCTCCCGGTGGACGCGTCGATGTTGTAGGCGCCGTCCGGCACCCAGAGCCGGCCGTCGCCCGACCCTGTCACCGCCTGCGCCTGGTCGGGGACGACGGTGAACCGGAGCGTGATGTCCCCCGACCCCGTGCGGGTGCCGACCTGGGTGGCGGCGAGCCCGCGCGCGTCGACGTCGCCCGACCCGGTGGAGGCGTTGACCTGCCCGCTCAGGTTCCGCAGCGTGATGTCCCCCGAGCCGGTGTCGATCTTCACGGCGAGACCGCGCGGCACCTCCACCTTGTAGTCCACCGAGCAGTTGCCGCACTTGTAGGAGAGCGTGAGGGTGTCCCCGGCGACGGAGTGGCCGTCCGCGGGCTTGTCCCCACGCCAGTGCAGGGTCTCGGTGACGTGGACGCCGGACCTGTCGCTCTCGTTCACCACGACGTCGCCCGATCCCGTACGGGTGTCGATGACGGTCACCTTGTCCGTCACGTCGTAGGACTGCACGGCCTGCTGCCCGTCGAAGTCGAGCCGTACGTCGCAGGCGGCGACGGCGAGGCTCATCCCCAGGACGGCCCCCGCGACTGCCATCGGCTTGTATCTCATGTCCTCGATCTTCGGGGATGCGTACGCCGCCTCCCATCAGGGAAGTCCCTCAGCATCCCCTGACCCGTCCCCGACGAGCCGCCGCGTTGACCCCCGGCCCTCCCCTGAAGTAGCGTCGATTCCACGATTCAGAACTACTTTTCCGGAAGGTGGAAAATGACGGAAGACGTCGAGGTCAAGGGCCCTCTGCTGGACCGGTTCGACGAGATCCTCACCCCCGAGGCCCTCGGCTTCGTGGCCACCTTGCAGCGCGAGTTCGACCCCAGGCGAAGGGAGCTGCTCGCCGCCCGGCAGGCGCGGCAGGAGGAGCTGTCCGCGGGCGGCATGCTCGACTTCCTCCCCGGGACCGCCCACGTCCGCGAGTCCGAGTGGCGGGTCGCCCCGCCCGCGCCGGGGCTGGAGGACCGCAGGGTCGAGATCACCGGTCCGGTCGACCGCAAGATGACGATCAACGCCCTCAACTCCGGCGCCAAGGTCTGGCTGGCCGACTTCGAGGACGCCAACTCCCCGACCTGGGAGAACACGATCAACGGGCAGCTCAACCTGCGCGACGCCCTCGACCGCACGATCGACTTCTCCTCCGGCGGCAAGACGTACGCGCTGCGGCCGGACGAGGAGCTGGCCACGATCGTGGTCCGCCCGCGCGGCTGGCACCTGCCGGAAAAGCACATCCTGGTGGACGGCTCCGAGATGTCCGGATCGCTGCTCGACTTCGGGCTCTACTTCTTCCACTGCGCGCGGCGGCAGATCGACAAGGGCCGCGGGCCGTACTTCTATCTCCCGAAGATGGAGTCGCACCTGGAGGCGCGGCTCTGGAACGACGTGTTCGTCCGCGCCCAGGAGCTGCTCGGCGTCCCGCGCGGGACGATCCGGGCGACCGTGCTGATCGAGACCTACCCCGCCGCGTTCGAGATGGAGGAGATCCTCTACGAGCTGCGCGAGCACTCCGCGGGCCTCAACGCCGGCCGCTGGGACTACCTGTTCAGCGTCATCAAGAAGTTCCGCACCCGGGGGCGGGAGTTCCTGCTGCCCGAGCGCAACGCGGTGACGATGACCGCGCCGTTCATGCGGGCCTACACCGAGCTGCTGGTGCGCACCTGCCACAAGCGCGGCGCGCACGCGATCGGCGGCATGGCGGCCTTCATCCCCTCCCGCCGCGACCCCGAGGTCAACAAGGTCGCGCTGGAGAAGGTCCGGGCCGACAAGACGCGCGAGTCCGGCGACGGCTTCGACGGCTCCTGGGTGGCCCACCCCGACCTCGTGCCGGTCTGCCGCGAGGTCTTCGACGGCGTGCTCGGCGACCGGCCCAACCAGCTCGACCGGCTGCGCGAGGACGTCAACGTCACGGCCGAGGACCTGCTCTCGGTGTCCAAGACCCCCGGCGAGATCACCGAGGCCGGGCTGCGCAACAACGTGGACGTCGGCCTGCGCTACCTGGCGGCCTGGATGGGCGGCAACGGCGCCGCGGCGATCCACAACCTGATGGAGGACGCGGCGACGGCCGAGATCTCCCGCTCCCAGGTCTGGCAGTGGATCCACAACGACATCACGCTGGCCGACACCGGCGCGGTGGTGACACGGGAGCTCGTCGAGCGGATCATCGAGGAGGAACTGGCCCGCATCGCCGCCGAGCCGGGCTACGACGAGAAGCTCTACGCGCAGGCCACGGCCCTGTTCAAGGAGGTCGCCCTTGACGACGACTTCGCGGACTTCCTCACGCTTCCCGCGTACGCGCGCATGCCGTGAGCGGATGAGGGGAGGCCGATGTCCGAGCTCGAACGGCTGACGGAGCGCCTTGCCGCCGTGCTCCCGCCGGACGCCGTCATCACCGATCCCGTACGGCTGCGCACCTACGAGTGCGACGGGCTGACCCACCACCGGGCGACCCCCGGCGTGGTCGTGCTGCCCGGTACGGCCGAGCAGGTCGCCGCGGTGGTGCGGCTGTGCGGCGAGCACGGCGTGCCCTTCGTCGCCCGGGGGTCGGGCACCGGCCTGTCCGGCGGCGCCCTGCCCCGCACGGACGGCGTGCTGATCGTCACCTCCCGCATGCGGCGGATCGTCGAGATCGACATCCCGAACCGCCGGGCCGTGGTGGAGCCGGGGGTGACGAACCTGGCGATCACCGAGGCGGTCCGCGACCAGGGGTACTACTACGCCCCCGACCCCTCCAGCCAGCAGGTCTGCTCCATCGGCGGCAACGTGGCGGAGAACTCGGGCGGCGCGCACTGCCTCAAGTACGGCTTCACGGTCAACCACGTCCTGGCCGCCGAGATCGTGACACCGGACGGGGAGATCGTGGAGCTGTCCGCCGACGACCCCGGTTACGACCTGCTCGGCGCGTTCATCGGCTCGGAGGGCACGCTCGGCATCGCCACCAGGATCACCGTACGGCTGTCGCGGGCGCCCGAGGCGGTCACGACCCTGCTCGCCGCCTTCACGGGCATCGAGGCCGGCGGCCGCGCGGTGTCGGCGATCATCGCGGCGGGCGTGGTCCCGGCCGCGATCGAGATGATGGACGCGCTGGCGATCGAGGCGGCCGAGGCCGCCGTGCACTGCGGTTACCCCGCCGGGGCGGGAGCCGTACTCGTGGTCGAGCTGGACGGGCCGCGCGCGGAGGTCGAGCACCAGTTCGCCGCCGTGGAACGGCTGTGCCGTGACAGCGGCGCCTTCGAGATCCGGGTGGCCGCCTCCGCCGAGGAACGGGCGGCCATCTGGAAGGGCCGCAAGTCGGCGTTCGCCGCCGTGGGCCGGATCAGCCCGGCGTACATCGTGCAGGACGGCGTGGTGCCGCGGACCGCGCTGCCGCGCGTGCTCGCGGGGATCGACCGGCTGCAGGAGGAGTACGGGATCCGGGTGGCCAACGTCTTCCACGCCGGCGACGGCAACCTCCATCCCCTCGTGCTGTTCGACGACTCCGTGCCCGGCGAGGCCGAGCGCGCCGAGGCCGTCAGCGGGCGCATCCTCGACCTGTGCGTCGAGCACGGCGGGTCGATCACCGGGGAGCACGGCGTCGGCGTGGACAAGGCCCGCTACATGCCCCGGATGTTCACCGAGGACGACCTCGACACCATGCAGCTCCTGCGGTGCGCGTTCGACCCGGAGGGCCTGGCCAACCCCGGCAAGGTGTTCCCCACCCCGCGGCTGTGCGGGGAGGCGCCGGGAGTGCGCAGGGGTGCGCACCCGCTGGTGGAGGCCGGCCTGGCGGAGCAGTTCTGATGGACGCCGCCGAGAACGCGCTGGCCGCGACGGGCGTGGAGATCCGCGCGGCGGGCGACGAAGACGCGGTCGCGGGCGTGCGCCCGCGCCTGGTGGCGCTGCCCGGGTCGGCCGAGGAGATCGCGGCCGTCATGCGGGCGTGCGCCGCGCACGACCTGGCCGCCGTCGCGACCGGCGGCCGGACCAAGCTGCACTGGGGCGCCCGGCCCGAACGCTGCGACGTGCTCGTCGACCTGTCCCGCATGAACCGGGTGCTGGAGCACACGGCGGGCGACCTGGTCGTGCGGGCGCAGGCCGGGGTGACCCTGGAGGCGCTGGCGGACACCCTCGCCGGGGAGAACCAGGAGCTCGCGCTCGACGCGCCCGTGCCCGGCACCACGGTCGGCGGGCTGCTCGCCACCGGGATCGCCGGGCCGCGCAGGTTCCGGTACGGCACGGCCCGCGACCTGCTCATCGGCGTCACGGTCGTGCTCGCCGACGGCACGATCGCCAGGTCGGGCGGGAAGGTCGTCAAGAACGTCGCCGGGTACGACCTCGGCAAGCTGTTCACCGGCTCGTACGGCACGCTCGGGATCATCGCGGACGCGACGTTCCGCCTCCATCCGCTGCCCGGCGCGCGCGCATGGGTGACGGCGACCGTCGAGCGCCCGGTGACCGAGACCGCCGAGCCCTGCGTGTACGAGGGCAGGACGTGGAACACCACGTCCACAGACGTGGCCGCGTCCCTGCGCACGGTGGTCGCGGCGGTCACCGAGTCGCCGCTGGAGCCGAGCGCGGTGGAGGTGGACTGGCCCGACGTGGACGGCCCCTGCACGGTCGCGGTCCTGGTGGAGGGCGCCGCCGCGGCCGAGCGCGCCAAGGCCCTGTGCCCGCTGATGGGCGAGACGGCGGAGGTGGCCGAGGAGCCGCCGCCCTGGTGGGGACGCCTGCCCGAGCCTCCGGGACCGGACGGGCCGCGCGACGCCGGGGGCCGGGCCGCGGGCAGCGGGGACACCCTGCTGGAGGTCAGGATCAGCCCCTCGGCTCTGACCGGGGTCTTCGTCGGCCCGTTCTGCGCGGCCCGCGCAGCGAACGTGCGCCCGGCGATGCGCGGCTCGCTCGCCGCCGGAGCGCTGCACGTGAGCGTCCGCGGCCTTCCCGGCGAGGTCGCCGGGTTCGTGGGCGTGCTGCGCGACGATCTGGAGAGTGTCCCGGGCGGCCGGGTCGTGGTGCCGGCCGCGCCCGGGGAGACCGCGCGCCGCCTCGACCGGTGGGGGCGTGTCGGCGCGCTGCCGCTGATGCGCCGGGTCAAGGAGCGCTTCGACCCCGGTCGCCGACTGTCCCCCGGCCGCTTCGTGGGAGGCATCTGAGATGGACCCCGAACTGATCAGAGACTGCGTGCACTGCGGGTTCTGCCTGCCCACCTGCCCGACGTACGTGCTGTGGGGCGAGGAGATGGACTCCCCGCGCGGGCGCATCCACCTGATGGGGCAGCACGCCGAGGGCACCCCTGTCACCGACGCGATGGCGGGCCATTTCGACGCCTGCCTCGGCTGCATGGCCTGCGTCACCGCGTGCCCCTCCGGCGTGCGCTACGACCGGCTGATCGAGCAGACCCGGGCGGTCGTCGAGCGCGAGCACGTGCGCCGCCCGGACGAGCGCGCGATCCGGGCCCTGGTGTTCGCGTTGTTCCCCTACCGGCGAAGGCTGCGGGCCATGCGGCTGCCGATGCGGCTGAGCAGGCGCCTCCAGCCGTTCCTGGAGCGGGTGAACCCCTCGCTCGGCGCGATGGCCGAACTGGCCCCCGGCGTCCCCCGGCCCGTACGGCTGCCGCCGCTGGTGCGAGCGAGGCGGCGGCGCAGGGCGCGGGTCGGGCTGCTCACCGGCTGCGTGCAGGGCGAGTTCTTCCCCCAGGTCAACGCGGCGACGGCCCGGGTGCTCGCGCTGGAGGGCTGCGACGTGGTGATCCCACCCCGGCAGGGCTGCTGCGGGGCGCTGTCGCTGCACTCGGGCCGGGAGGCCGAGGCACGGAGGTTCGCCCGCCGCACGATCGCCGCCTTCGAGCGGGCCGGCGTGGACACCGTGGTGGTGAACGCGGCGGGCTGCGGGTCGAGCATGAAGGACTACGCCGAGGTGCTGGCGGACGAGCCCGGCTGGGCGGCCCGCGCCGAGGCGCTGCGGACCCGCGACCTGGCGGAGTTCCTGGTCGAGCTGGGTCCCGTTGCCGAGCGCCGTCCGCTGCCGGTCACGGTCGCCTACCACGACGCCTGTCACCTGGCCCACGCCCAGGGCGTGCGCGCCCAGCCGCGCGAACTGCTGCGCGCGATCCCGGGGCTGGAGCTGCGGGAGATCGAGGAGTCCGCGATCTGCTGCGGGTCCGCGGGCACCTACAACCTCTTCCGGCCCGAGGCGGCCCGGCAGCTGGGCGACCGCAAGGCCGAGCGCGTGCTCGCCGCCGGCGCCGACGTGCTGGTGTCGGCCAACCCGGGTTGCACCATGCAGATCGCGGCCGCCGTGCGGAGGTCGGGCAAGGGGGAGATCCGGGTCGCGCACACGGCCGAGGTGCTGGACGCCTCGCTGCGAGGGCTGGGGAGTGTCTGACAGGGCTTGATTTGCCGGACAGGACCGAGAACCCGGCATCCTGGGACGGTTCCGATGCGGAGGAGGAGGACGCGGTGAGCGTGCAGAGCGTCGACCGGGCGCTGGACGTGCTCGAAGCACTGTCCGAGCACGGCGGCCAGGCCGGCCTGTCGGAGATCGCCGCCAGGACCGGCCTGCCGTACGGGACGATCCACCGGCTGTTACAGACGCTGCTGGCCCGTGGGTACGTCCGGCAGGAGTCCGACCGGCGCTACGCGCTCGGCGGCGCACTGGTGCGCATCGGCGGCGTCGCCGAGCGGATGCTCGCGGTGTGGGCCGAGCCGTACCTCGCGAGGCTGGTCGAGCTGTCCGGCGAGACCGCGAACCTCGCCGTGCTGGAGGGCGACTACGTGGTCTACGTGGCCCAGGTGCCCTCGCCGCGCAGGCTGCGGATGTTCGCCGAGGTCGGCCGTCGCGTGCTGCCGCACAGCACGGCCGTCGGCAAGGCCCTGCTGGCCGAGCGGGACGACGCGGCGGCGGTGTTCCGGCGCACCGGGCTGCCCCGCCGTACGGACCGGACGATCACCGAGGTCGGCGACCTGATGGAGGAGCTCGACCGGGTGCGCGCCCGGGGATACGCGCTCGACCTGGGCGAGGAGGAGAACGGCGTGCACTGCATGGCCGTGCCCGTCCACGACGGCGGGCGGACCTTCGCGGCGATGTCGGTGTCCGGACCGGCCGAGCGCATCGACGCGATCGACCGCGAGGAGCTCGCCGCGATGCTGCGCAAGGTGGCGGAGGACTTCGGCGCCGCCGTCTTCCGCTCCTGACCGCACCCCGGATGGGTCACTATGGGGTCATGTGCCGAAGCATCAAGACCCTGCGCCCGCCGTTCACCGACGAGGTGACCGAGGAGGACATCCGGGCGGCGGCCCTGCAGTACGTCCGCAAGATCTCCGGGTTCCGCGCCCCGGCGGCCCACAACGCCGAGGCGTTCGACCGGGCGGTCAAGGAGATCACGCAGGCCAGCACGGCCCTGCTGGCGTCCCTCCAGGTGCGCGGCTCGGCGACCGGGTAACACGGCCGGGTCCACCCTGCACGGTCCAGGCGGCACGGTCCAGGCGGCGTGCTCATGGCAGCACGGTCCAAGCGGATCACAAGTGGTGGGCGGGACAGTGGCCGCATGGGTGTCATCTCCGATTTCCTCCTGGCCCGGCGGCTGCGCAAGGGGCCGACGCTGTTGCTGCCGTACGTTCCCGATCTCACGACCCTGCTGGAGACCGTGCGGCTGCACGACCCGCAGGCCGGGCCGTACTGGCGCGGGTTCAAGATCGGCGAGAACGTCGAGCTGCGCGGGCCGATCGAGCTGACCCCGGAGCTGGCGGCCAGGGCGGGACTTCCGGCGGGCTGGGGTGCCGCGTTCTTCGCCCGCAACATCGACAGCGAGGCGGGCGGCGACTTCGCCCGGCCGAGCCTGCTCGTGCGGGGGCTGGCCGAGCGGCTCGGCGGCCGGGAGCACCCGGAGTGCCAGGAGCCTCCGGAGGACCTGGCCGAGGTCACCGGCGGGCGGCTCATCCCGGTCGATGAGGTGATCGGCCTGCTCGCGGACGACGTGCCCGGGCTCGCCGTCACGTCGGTGACCGACGCCGGCACGACGTTGCTCACCAGCGCCGAAAGCCCGATCGAGGTCTTCGTCAACGAGTGGGACGCCGACGACGTGACGTACGAGCTGTCGGCGGACGGCGGCTACGGCACGGAGGTCCCCGCCGCCGCCCGGCGGGCCGCCCTCGCGATCGCGGCCCACGCCGGCGGGGTGGCCCGCGACCACAACGGGTTCCTCATCACGCGGTGATCACATCGGGCGCCTCCGGGCCGTACGGGGCCGGGCCGGACCGGAGGGCGCCGAGCCGGGCGACGCCGGGCTGATCGAGGCGCCGGTCACCACGCCCGGACTTCTCGCGTCTCTGCGGGTCCGCGGGACGCCGTCGCCCGCCTCGCCCGCGCAGGGTGATTGCCCGTCCTGACTGGAACGCTTTGCAGCAGACGGGAAGCGTGTCACGATTAATGATCGCATTGGCGGTTCCGAGGGAAAGGGGGCGGACCGGTGCCACCTGCGATCGTCGGGCATGAAGGTCCCCTAGCCGGTCAGCGCTTCCCGATCGACGACAAGCCGATCACCTTCGGTCGCAGAGGCGACAACAGCGTGGTGATCACGAGCGAGCGGGCCTCGCGCTTCCACGCGGAGGTGCGCCGCGAGCCCGAGGGCTACGTGCTGCTCGACCGGGGCAGCAGCAACGGGACGCTGGTCAACGGCAGGCGCGTCACCACGCATGTGCTCCGGCCCGGAGACACGATCGCCATCGGAGGGGAGACGTTCCGCTTCGAGGCGTTCGACGACTCCGAGACGGTCATGGACACCTCGGTGAGGCAACGGCTCCCGTGGGCGTTTCCGGACGTCGAACCGGAGCAGGTCCTGCACGTCACCGTCTCCGGTGGCGGGCCCGTCGGGCTGGCCTTCGCCCTGCTCCTCGACCACCTCATGGGGCAACGCGTCGCCATCACAATCTACGACGGCCGCTGGACCGAGGACGGGCAGCGGATCGTGTGGAAGAACGCCACGCAGGGCAACAACCGGCGGCAGCAGGTCGTGACGGTGCAGAGCCGCCAGTATCTGAACCTCCCGGAGGACGTCCAGTCGCGGCTGTTCACCGAGGGGTCCTACAGCGAGATGTGGCCGGCCGGTCCGGACTCGATCCGCGGCTACGGCCCGCGGAACATCCGAATCGCCTACATCGAGGACACCCTGCTGGAGATGGCGAACGAGAGGTCCGCCCGTATCCGCCTGGTGCCCGAGATATTCGACGCCGCGGCACGCCAGGACGCCGTGGCCAAGGAGCATGTGCTGGCCATCTGCGAGGGAGGGCGCTCGCGGACCCGCGAGCACTTCACCGACAGGTTCGGCCGGGCCGACGATTCGATCTTCTCGGTCGACGGCCGGCACCTGCAGGACGTGGTGCTGGGGCTGCGGGTGAAGTCCAGCCTGCCGGACCCGGCGATCGTGCTGCTGACCGTGGCGCAGAACCGGTTCCTCCTGAACTCCCTGCGCGGCGAGGGCTTCCTGAACATGCGGCTCACCGACGACGAGGCCGCGGAGGTCGTCGGCATCGACCCCGTCCGGCACGTGTTCGAGGAGTGCGTCGCCTCCAGTCCCTGCCTCATGGAGCGCACCGAGGACGGGGACTTCCACTGCTCGACCCACCACACGCTGTTCCTGCCCGCCCTCATCAGGGGTTCGGCACTGTGGAGGCGGGCGAAGGAAGGGCTCGCGCTCTTCGGCGTCGCCGACGGCGACGTGAGCGCGGTCACCGCCTTCCGGCTGGACATGGTGCAGCGGCCGCGGTTCACCGCCCGGTTGTACTCCCCCACCTCGACCACCCCGGGGACGTACGGGTTCCTCCTGGGGGACGCGGCCAACGCGATCCACTTCTGGCCGGGCCGGGGCCTCAACAGCGGGCTGGCGTCGGCCATCTCGCTGGCCCGGTCGCTCAACCGCAACTGGCGCGGCAGGCCGTTGCGGGACGCCGACTTCGTACGGCACGAGGCCGCGATGTCGATGCTGCAGTATCGGCACAAGAGCCGCGCGTGGAACGCGATGGTGAGCACCGACGAGCAGGGGGTCACCCGGGCGATCAAGGACACGATCGTCCAGGGCATCGAGGAGGGCCGCGCCGCCCCGGACAGGGAAGCGGACATCGACGCCCTGATGGAGCGCCTGCGGCAGATCCGCGACCGCCTGTCACCACGTGTTCCCGGCATGCCCGACGACACGACCCTCATCCGGCACCTGCGCGAACTGCGCAGCGAGACGCTGCGTACCCTGCTGGTGAGCGGAGCCTGGGAGACGCTGACGGTCGGCGGGGAGGAGGTCGACATCGACATCTTCGACCAGCCGGTTCCCGCGGCGTCCCCCGCGGCGTCGTCTGCCGAGGGGGCGCTCGTCGCGGGGCAGGCGGACGGACCGGCCAGGCGGCCCGGCGGCACGCCCTCCGGCTGACGTCGCTCCGGCGAACCAGGGAACCGGCCCGGGCCGTCCGGCGGAGTAGGGGTGAAGGGCGCGACGACGCCCGCGGAAGGATAACCCCTATGAACGGACAAAACGGGTGGTGAGGACGGTCTACGACACCGCGCCACACGACACCGGGCCGTACGACACCGGGCCGTACGACACCGCGTCACGCGGCACCGGGCCGGAGGGCGACGAGCCGAGCGACGCCGGGCTGATCGAGGCGTCGCTGACCGCGCCCGAGCGGTTCGCCGGCGTCTTCGACCGGCACGCGGACGAGATCCACGCCTACGCCGGCCGCCGGCTCGGCCCCGAGCACGCCGACGACGTGACCGCGGAGACGTTCCTCGTGGCGTTCCGCAAGCGGCACAAGTACGACACGTCCCGGCAGGACGCCCGTCCCTGGCTGTACGGCATCGCCGGCAACCTCATCTCCGGGCACCGCCGCTCCGAGGTCCGGCGCCTGCGGGCGCTCTCCCGCGCGCCGCACGACGCCGGCGAGCGGGGCTTCCACGAGGAGGAGCGCGGAGCGGAGCGGGCGAGCGCCGCCGCCCTGCGGCCCGCCCTCGCCGCCGCGCTGGCCAGGCTGTCGGCCGCCGAGCGCGACCTGCTCCTGCTGGTCGCCTGGGCCGACCTCTCCTACGAGGAGGCGGCCGAGGCGCTGAAGATCCCCATCGGCACGGTCCGCTCGCGCCTGCACCGGGTGCGCGCGAAGCTGCGCCGCCATCTCGACCTTCCCGAGGAGAACGGCTCATGACCGACGAGATCGACCTGGTGGCGCGGGAACGGCCGGACGTCGCGCCTTACTCTCTGGCGGCCAAGGCGGCCGTACGGCGACGGCTCGCCGACCCCGCGGGGCGTCCCGCCCGCCCACGCCCGCGTCCGTACCTGCTGCTCGCGGGCGGGACGGCGCTGCTCACCGCGGTGGGAGCCGCGGCCGTCACCACCGTCCTGACGGGACCGGAGACCCTGACGGGACCGCAGACCCGGCCGGCGACGGTGAGCGCGGGGGTCGTGAGGCTGCCGGAGGTGTCGGCCATGTCGGCCGAGGAGGTGCTGGGCAGGGCGGCCCGCGCCGTGACCGACCTGTCGCCGCGCGACGACCAGTTCGTCAAGGTGAGCTCCCAGACGATGTACGAGGCCAGTGTGGTCGGCGAGGGCGACAAGGAGTCCCGGTACCTCTACCGGACCAAGCGGACGATCTGGCTGTCGGCCGACGGCACGAGGGACGGTGCGCTGAAGATCGACTATTTGGAGCCCCGAGCCTACCCCGGCTGGCCGATCCCGCCGGAGGCGTACAAGGAGAAGGGCACCGAATGGATGCGGCTCCCCACCTGTGACAGCGTGCGGGACACCGCCTACATCACGTTGAAGAAGCTGCCCGACGACCCGGAGAAGATGCGCGCCTACCTGTACGACCGGTCGCGCGGCGACAATCCACCCGACACGGGGGCGTGGACTGCCGTCGGCGACCTGCTGCGGGAGACGTACGTGCCGGCTCCCCAGCGCGCGGCGCTGTTCAAGGCCGCCGCCACGATCCCCGGAGTCACGGTGACCGAGAACATCGAGGACGCCGCGGGACGGTCCGGCATCGGCGTCGGCCGGGTCTCCGGCGGGGTGCGCGAGGAGATCATCTTCGACCCCTCCACGTACGAGCTCCTCGGGGAACGCGGCATCGTGGTGGACGAGAAGGCGGCGGAGGCGCCCGCCGGGAGCCTGGTCGCCTCGACCGCCCAGCTGGAGGTCACGGTCGACGACACCGCGCCCGAGGTGGACGACCCCCACTCCGTCTGCGGCTGAGCCATCGGCCCGGCCCCCGTCCTGAGCCGGTCACGCGGGTGGCCGAGCTATCCGAAGCGGGCTGCCCGGTCTTCCGGGGCCGGTACGTCGCAGCGGGCGGTCTTCGGGTACGTCGGGCCGGTCCGTCCGCCCGGTTTGCCGGGCGGTTCATCGGGCCGGGCTGTCGTGACAGTCCGTCGGGGGCCTGTCGGTGCGGCCCTCTAAGATCGTCCTCCTGCCGTGCGGAAGGACGTGACGTGGTGCGGCTTCGCCCGGAGCTGTGGGTGCCGAGACTCTACCTCGGCGTCGCCGGCGTCGCCGCCGTGGCCGCCCTCGTCACCTGGGACGTCGGGCCCCTGTGGCTGGCGGTGCTGTGGTGTCCGCTCGACGAGTTCCGCGCGGACGTCCTGATGGACGGGCACACGGTCGCGGTCGCGGTGCCGGTTCTCCTCGCGGTCCTCGCGCTCAAGACCTGGATGCTGCGGCAGGTGCTCGCCCTTCCCCGGCAGGCGGGTCCGCACGGCGGCCGGAGGTGGTCTGGCTGCGGCGTCTGCTCTACCTGACCGTCGCCCACGCCGTGGTCCTCCGGTTGCCGGCCGGCCTGCTCCCCGGGTTTCTGAAGGACTTCGTCGAGCCGGCCCTGTGGGGCCCGATGCAGGTGCTGTTCGCGCTGGTCCTCTCCGGCCGGCGGGTCCGGCTCTGCGCCGTCGCCGCCGCGCTGGCGGCCTCGGCGGCCCTGGTGGAGAACTGGCTCCTGCCGCTCGCCATCGCCGCCATGTCGCCGCACGCGCCGTCGCTGTTCCCGGGCGAGCCGTCGCTGTTCCCGGGCACGCCGTCGCGTGCGGGTCTACGCCCGGGGAGTGGACGGCACCGGCCCCGAGGAACACCTGGTCGTCGTCTTCCCCGGCCGGTCGGCCGGAAAGATCGTCTATCGATGAAGCAGGCCTTCTACTTGCACTGCTCCAGCATGGCCGCCTTGTCGGCGGAGGTCACCGGCAGGTCGTACTTGAGCGCGACCTGGGCGAAGCGCACGGCGTAGGAGCAGCGGATCTCGCTGCGGGGCGGCAACCAGGTGGCCGGGCCCGAGTCGCCCTTGGAGCCGTTCGTGGAACCGTCGACGGGGATCAGGTTGAGCGGGTCGTTGGCGATCTGCTTGCGCTTGCTCTCGCTCCACCGCGACGCGCCCATCTGCCAGTCGTACGACAGGGGCATGACGTGGTCGATCTGGACCTCCGCCGCTTTCGACTTGCTCCAGTCGATCGTCTTGCCGGTGTACGGATCGTGCAGGGTCATGGAGGTGATCACGCAGTTCGACCCGCTGCGATACTCGACATCCCGGCCGTCCCGCTTCAGCAGGTCGTTGCGGGTGTCGCAGCCGTTGCGGCCCCACGGGATGTCCTCCACGTTGTCGGCCCAGGCGTAGCCGAACTTGTCGCGGTCGTAGCCGGTCTTCGCCCCCCGGCCCTTCGTCGCCACCTTGTCGATCAGCTTGCGGGCCTCCGCCCGGTCCTTGTCCGACGTGATGGCCTTCAACCCGGGTCCGGTGCCGTCGGGATTGTCGAGCGGATTGACGCCCCCCTCCGTCTGCGAGTCGCTCTTGCCGCCCCCGCCTTGGCCCGTGAGGGCGTCGTCGAGTTCCGGCATCGGCCCACAACCGGCCAGCACGGCCACCGCTACGGAGATCCCGGCGATCAACCGGATACCACGCCCGCCCACTGTCACCCCTAGGTAATGAAATATCCCTCTCAGATATAGCAAAGTGCAAAAAGGTGGCAAAGGAGGCACGCGCAGAAGTGCGAGTTTCGTGATCACCCCGGCGGACTCCGGCACAAGGCGCAGGTACGGCTTTGCGGCGGTTCCAGGGCACCGGTCGCGAGAGTTCAGCCGGCCGGGGACACCACCACGACGAGGGGCGCGGCACGCCGTGCGCGCCACGCCCCTTGCTCAGGCCCGGTGAAATCCGGCCCGGTGGAATCCGGCCCGGTGAAATCGGTCCGGTGGAATCCGGCCCGGTGGATCAGCGTCCCCGGATCAGGCCGGGATCCAGTCCTGCCAGACGATCTTGTTGGCCTCGACCCACTTACGGGCGGCGTTCTCCGCGCTCATCTTGTTCACCGCTATGTCGTAGGCCACGGCGTTCTGGTCGTCGTTCGTCCAGACGAAGTTCTTGATCAGCTCGTACGCGCTGCCGCCGCTCTTGGCGAACTTCACGCTGACGATCTTGTCGAGCAGGTACGGCGGATAGTCGCACTTGACCGTCTTGACGTTGTTGTCGCACCCGATGGCGTACGGCGGGAGGTTGATCTTGACGAGCTTGAGCTGGTTGAACAGCCACTGGGGCTCGTAGAAGTACATCAGCAGCGGGGTCTCGTTCTCCGTGGCCTTGCGGGCCGCCGCGATCAGCGCGTCCTCGCTGCCGGAGTAGACCACCTTGTAGGGCAGCTTCAGGTTCCTGATGAGCGCCTCGTCGTTGGTGACGAAGGACTTGTCACCGGCGAGGAACTGGCCCAGCCCGTCACTCTTGTCGGTCTTGAACAGGTCCTTGTACTTGGTCAGGTTCTGCCAGTCCGTGATGTCCGGATATTTCTGGACCATCCACTCGGGGACGTACCACCCGATGACGCCCTTGTTGCCGTTCTCCCCCGCGGTGATCGCGACCTTCTTGTCCTCGATGAACTCCTTCTTCAGCTCCGGGTGGCTCCAGTTCTCGAGGACGACGTCGACCGTGCCCTTCTCGAAGCCCTTCCAGGAGTCCGCCTCGCCGCTCTCGATCTCCTCGACCTTGTAGCCGAGCTCGTGCTCCAGGAGATAGGCGACGACAGCGGCGCTGGCCTCGTAACCGATCCAGGGGTTGATCGCCAGTCGCACGGTCTTCGTGCCGCCGGCGGCGCCTGCTCCGGCGGCGTCATCCGAACTCCCGCCACTGCAGGCGGTCATGGCCAGCGCGAGCGTCAGCACGCCGGCAAGGAGACGGATCCTCATATCTGACCTCATCTGATGTCGTACGGGCGGCGAACGCGAGCGGCGGGGCCGCGGCGACACCGGGAGAGTATTCCACAACAAGCGTGATCGGCCGCGATCGCGGGGATCGCGGCCGACGAGTGCTCGCGCCCGGCCGGGCGCGCGGGGTCGTGATCCCGGGAGTGTCCCGTGATCTCCTGCCGCGGCGACCGCGGCAGGCAGGAAAGACCCGCTAGATCACTTGGGCATCCAGGCCTGCCACTTGGCGGTGTTGGCCTCCACCCACTTCTTGGCCGCGTCCTCGGCGGACATGCCGTTGTTGGTGATGTCGTCGGCGACCGCGTTCTGGTCGTCGTTCGTCCACTGGAAGGCCTTGATCAGCTCGTACGCCTTACCGCCGGTGTCGGCGAACTTCTTGCTCACGATCTTGTCGAGGTCGTACGGCGGGTAGTCACAGGCGACCTTCTTGGGGTCGCTGTCGCAACCCTCCGTGTACGCGGGAAGGTTGACCTTGACCAGCTTGACCTGGTTGAACAGCCACTGCGGCTCGTAGAAGTACATGAGCAGCGGCTTCTTCTGCTCGGTCGCCTGCTTGGCGGCCTTGATCAGCGCGGCCTCGCTGCCCGCGTACACGACCTTGTAGTCGAGCTTCAGGTTCTTGACCAGGGCCTCGTCGTTGGTGACGAAGGACGGGTCGCCGTCGAGCAGTTGGCCCTTGCCGTCCGACTCGGACGTCTTGAACAGGTCGGCGTGCTTGTTGAGGTTCTTGTAGTCGGTGATGTCGGGGTACTTCTGCGCCATCCACTCGGGCACGTACCAGCCGATGACGCCCTTGTTGCCCGTGCTGCCCGCCTCGACGGCGACCTTCTTCTCCTCGATGTACTTCTTCTTGAGGTCCGGGTGGCCCCAGTTCTCGATGATGACGTCGACGTCACCGGACTCCATGCCCTGCCAGGAGGGTTCCTCGGCGAGGGTCACCTTCTCGACCTTGTAGCCGAGCTCCTTCTCCAGCAGGTACGACACGACGGCGGCGCTGGCCTCGTAGCCGACCCAGCCGTTGATCGCGATCTTGACAGTGCCCGCCGCGGACGCGCCCGCGGAGCCCGCGGCGTTCGCGCTCGGCGCCGCCGCGGAGTCGTCCTCGACCTTGGCGCCTCCGCAGGCGGCCATACTGAGGCCGAGAACGAGAACCCCTGCGATTAGGCGTAACTTCTTCATGCGTTCCTCTTCTTGTGGGGAGAGCGGCGCCCGTTGGCGCCTTGCGTGATCCGGTCGAGCATGACTCCCAGGAGGACGAGGGCGACGCCGGCCGCGAGGCCCTTGCCGTAGTCCTCCTGCTGCGCGATTCCGGCCACGACGTCGTATCCGAGAGCTCCGGCGCCGACCAGCGCGCCGATCACCACCATCGCCAGCGTCATGACGATGCCCTGGTTCGCCGCGAGCAGCAGCGAGCCGCGGGCCATCGGCAGCTGGACCTTCCACAGCAGCTGCCGATCGGTGGAGCCGGCGGACTTAGCCGCCTCCATGACGGTCGCGGGGACCGCCCGCAGGCCGTCCTCGACCAGGCGCGCGACCACCGGCACCGCGTAGATGAACGAGGCCATGATCGCGGTGAAACGGCCGTTGCCGAACAGGGCCACGGCGGGCAGCAGGTAGGAGAACGACGGCATCGTCTGCGCCGCGTCCAGGATCGGCCGCAGCCCGGCGGCGAACCACCGCGACCGCGCGGCCAGCACGCCGAGCGCGAGCCCCGCGGCGATCGTGATGACGGAGGCGACCAGCACGATGGTCAGCGTCTCCATGCCGTGCTGCCACAGTTGCAGCGCGGCGACGCCCGCGAGGCAGGCCGCGGCGATCACACCGGCCACCGGTCCGCTCACCCGCCAGGCGAACACCAGCACCGCCATGGTGATCAGCCACCAGGGAGCACTGGTCAGCACATCCTGCAGCGGATTGAGCAGGCCGTACGCGACGACGTCGTTGAGGAAGCCGGTGAAGGTGTACCAGTGCGTCTCGATCCACTCGGCCACGTCGTTGATCGGCCGGACGAGCTGCACGTGCCACTGCTCGGGGAACTCCTGCGCCAGCACGGGGGTCAGGGCCAGCCCGGCCGCGGTCAGGACGGCGAAGCCGGCCCAGCGGACCACCCGCGCACGCCCCCCGCCGTCACGCCGCTGGGCCGCCGCCCGCGTCATGCGGTCGAGCACGATGGCGAGCAGCACGATCGCGACGCCGGGGATGAGCGCGGCGCCCACGTTGACCCGGGCGAGGGCGCGGAGCAGGTCCACGCCGAGTCCGGGGGCCGCGATCAGCGCGACCAGCGGCACCATCGACAACGCGGCGGCGATCGTCTGGTTGACGCCCAGCATGATCGTGTTGAGCGCCAGCGGCAGGCGGACCTTACTCAGCGTCTGCCAGCCGGTCGCGCCCAGCGACTCCGACGCCTCCACCGCGACGCCGGCGACCCGCTGGATGGCCAGCGACGTGATCCGGATCGCCGGCGGCATCGCGTAGATCATCGTGGCGACCGTCGCGGACGCCGGTCCGATGAGGAACAGCAGCACGATCGGCGACAGGTACGAGAACGTCGGCATGATCTGCATGACGTCGAGCACCGGTGTCACGATCCGCCGTACGCGGGGCGAACGGCCGGTCCAGACCCCCAGGGGGATGCCGAACAGCAGCGACAGCGCCACCGCGGACAGCGTCAGCGCGAGCGTGTCGACGCTCGCCTCCCAGAACCCGAGCACCCCGACGCCGGCGAAGCCCGCGAGCGACACGAGCGCGATCCGCCAGCCGCCCGCGAGCCAGCCGAGACCGGTGGCCAGGCCGATGAGCCCCGGCCAGCCCAGCGCGACCAGGGCACCCTGGATCAGCGTGTAGATCTCGGACACGCCCAGGCGCAGGTAGTTGACGACGTAGAGGAAGATCGGGCTGCTGTTGCGGTTGGCGTCGACCCAGTCACGGGCGTCGTTGAGCCAGTGGAACACCGAGGCGTCGTCGTCGTGCGGCAGCACGGCCTTGCCGCGGAAGGCCACGTAGAGGGCCACCACCGCGACCACTCCGGCGACCGGCGCGACCCATCGCGGCAGGCGCCGGACCCGCGCCGGGGCCTGCACGGGCGGCGCCACCTGCACAGGTGCGCTCACCATCTACGCCTCCCCGGGCGCGCCGGCGGGGGCGACCGCCGCGCCCCCGCGCGTCCTCGCCTCGGCGGTGGCGGACGTGTCGCCCTCGTCCCGAGCCGCCCGCTTCTCCTGGACGGCTTCGACGGCGGCGTCCTCGCCCGCCTCGCCGGAGGCCACAGGCTCATCGGAAGCGACAGGTTCGCCCGAAGCGACAGGCTCCCCCGAAGCGACAGGCTCATCGGAAGCGACGGGCTCGCCGGCGTCCGCCTCCTCGGCCTCCGACGCCTCCCCGGCCTCCTCGGCCTTCTCCCCGGCTTCCGCCGGCGGCTCCTCGGGAGCGGGCTCGGGCTCCTCGTCACCGGCCTTGGCGGGGGCGGCGACCACCACGGGCTCGCTCTCGGGCCGTACCGCGCCGAGGATGTCGACCCGGCTCACCACGCCGACCAGTTCGCCGTCGGCGACGACCCGGATGGGACGGTCGGAGGCCATCGCGGCCGGGACCGCGTCGTGGATGACGGTGTCGGCGGGGAGCTCGGGACCGTCGAGCGGCTCGTCCGGCTCCGGGGCGCGGCAGATCCAGCGCAGCGACAGCACCTGCGCCCTGGGGACGTCCCGCACGAAGTCGGCCACGTAGTCGTCGGCGGGCGCCCCGACCAGCTCCTCGGGAGTGCCCACCTGCACGATCGCGCCCGCCCGCATGATCGCGATGCGCTCGCCGAGCTTGAGCGCCTCGGACAGGTCGTGGGTGATGAAGACCATGGTCTTGCCGACCTCGCGGTGCAGCCGGATGACCTCGGCCTGCATGTCGCGGCGGATCAGCGGGTCGAGCGCGCTGAACGGCTCGTCGAACAGCAGGACCTCGGGGTCGACGGCGAGCGCGCGGGCCAGCCCGACCCGCTGCTGCATACCACCGGACAACTGCTCGGGATAGGAGTCCTCATGGCCCTCCAGCCCGACCAGCGACAGGATGCGCCTGGCCTTCTCGTGCCGCTCGGACTTCCCGACGCCCTGGATCTCCAGGCCGTAGCCGACGTTGTCCACGACCTTGCGGTGCGGCAACAGCCCGAAGTGCTGGAAGACCATGCTCACCCGATGGCGGCGGAGCTCCCGCAGCTGCTTGGCCGACATCGCGCGCACGTCCTGACCGTCGATGCGCAGTTCGCCCGCGGTCGGCTCGATGAGCCGGGTGAGGCAGCGCACCAGCGTCGACTTACCGCTGCCGGACAGGCCCATGACGACGAAGACCTCGCCTGGCCGGACCTCGAAGCTGACGTCCCTGACGGCGGCGGTGCACCCCGTCTTCGCCCGCAGCTCAGCGGGTTCAAGGTCGGCGTCGGGGCTGCCGATGATCCGGTCTGCCTTGGGACCGAAGATCTTCCAGAGCCCGCGAACCTCGATCGCGGCTGTGCCCACTCTGATTCCCCTCACTTGGCGCTCGCCCGCGAGGCGGCGTGGACGCCCGGGAACGCCAAAGCACGGCGCGAGGGCTGCCGCTCGCACGCCGTGAATGAAGAGCGGGGGGCCAACGACTCCTCAGGGCACACGCACAGGCGTTGCGCTTGACGCAACACGGATCCTGTTTTTTACAACAGGTCTGAGGCTAGGGCCCTGCTGCCCTTCTTATGGTGAAAAATGCCACCTGATCTCCATATCGTGATCGTCCGGTGATCTTTCTCCACACGGGCATTCCGGGCCGTGAGGGCCCGACGGCGATGGGTGAGGACGACCCATTCGGCGGGCGGCGATCAGGTGGCGAGAATCCCCCCGTCGACCGGAATGACCGCTCCGGTGACGTACGAACCGGCGTCGGATGCGAGGAAGACGACGGCGGCGACGAGTTCCTCCGGATCGCCCGAGCGCTTCATCAGGACCCGCTGTTCCCGCATGCGGTCGAGATAGCCGTCGGGATACCCCGCCGTCATCTCGGAGTCGAAGAAGCCCGGCTCCAGGCAGTTGACCCGGATGCCCCTCCGCGAGGTCCACTGCTGGGCGAGGTCGCGGGTGAGCCCGGCGACGGCGGCCTTCGACGCGCTGTAGGCCGCCTGCGGCAGCCCGGCCGTGGTCTCGCCGAGCACGCTGCCGATGTTGACGATCGACGACCCCGGCCGCATGACGCGGGCGCAGGCCTGGGCCATCCAGTAGGTGCCGTTCAGGTTGACGTCGAGCACGCGGCGGAACTCGGCGGGCGTCTCCCGCAAGGCGGGCACGGCCGTGCCGACGCCCGCGTTGTTGACCAGCACGTCGACCCGGCCGAACTCGCCCATGGCCGCGTCGACGAGGGCCTGGCACTCCTCGGGGACCGACACGTCGGTCGGGACCGCCAGGCAGCGGCGGCCGGTCTCCTCGACCAGCCGCCGGGTCCGCTCCAGGCCCTCAGGACGGCGGGCTCCGATCACCACGTCGGCGCCCGCCTCGGCGAGGCCCCGGGCGAAGGCGACGCCGAGCCCGGACGACGCCCCCGTCACGATGGCCACTTTCCCGTCAAGACGGAACCGGTCCAGGATCACGCCGCCTCCTCGCTCACGAATCGAAATCGACTCTAGAGCAATGTTCCGCCAGAGTGCGGAACGGCTGGATCAGAGGCCGTACTCCTTGGAGATCCGCTCGTGCCGCTCGGCCTCGATGCCGACCTCGCGGGCGAGGTCGAGCCACGCCAGCGGGTGGGACCACTGCTCGGTGACGTCGTCGAGGACGGCGTCCAGCTCGGCCGGCCGCACGGTGGGCGGGATCGCGATCCAGCCGAACACACCGGGAAGCTGCTCACCGGTGGCCGGGTGGGTGACGCGGTAGCTCTCGTCGCTGTAGACCCACATCGGCCAGCCGCGCTCGGCGAGAACCTCGTTGAACTCGGCCCACTCGTCCTCCGACGGCGCCGCGCCGTCGAAGAACCAGCTCGTGTAGCCGCCCGGGCGCAGCATCGTCACCCCGGCGAACGGGATCACGAAGCTCTCCCGCTCCTGCTCGTCCTCCGGGATCGGCTCCAGCGGCCGGGGGTCGATCACGACCACGTCGCCCGCGTTGTACTCCATGCCGCGCGGCTGTGGGATCGCCAGGCGGGCGGTGGCCGGGCCGGTCCGCACGGCGAGCACCTCCCGCTGGGTGCCGTCGGGGGCGGGGAGGATCACCCGGACCAGGTGCCACTCCTCCTCGATCGGGCCCTCGCCCGGCTCGATCGGCATGCCGAGCTTGGTGCCGGCGGCCCGTACGGTCGCCCAGTCCTCGACGGCGGTGGACAGGACGATGATCCGCCAGACGTCCTCCTCCTCGCCCTCGCCGGACTCGACCAGCGGCTTGAGGATCTCGGCCGCCTTGGCGTTGTCACCGAGCTGCTGGACCGCGCCCGACCACAGGCGGCGCGCCTCCAGCCCGCCGCCGTGGGCGACGGCCTGCTCGGCCTCGGCCGCCGTCTGCTCCCACCGCTCGCGCGCACGGTGCAGCCGGGCGAGCGCGAGGTGCGAACCGGTCTCCGGCAGCCTGGCCGCCAGGGTCTCCACCCGCTCGTCCTGCCCGGCCTCGATGAGCAGGCCGGTGAGATAGGCGATGTCCTCGTCGCCCGTGGCGGCCGGGTCGCCGTCCTCGACGATCGTCTTCCAGTAGACGTCGGCGCCCACCGGGGCGTAGCCGAGGAAACCGAGCGTCGTGGTGTGACGCCGGGTGGCCTCGAGGTCGGTGCCGGACAGCGGCCACAGCCAGCCCACCCACCGCTCGGGGTCGGCCGTGCGGCCGTCGGCGGCGTCGAAGTAGGCCACCAGCTCGTCGCGAGGGCCGGGCGGCGGCAGTTCCTTGGCGGCGTCGGCGGCGGCGCGCAGCTCGGCCACCCGCTCGGCCAGTCCCCCGGTGTCCCGGAGGGTGGCGATCGCGGCCTCGGCGTAGTCGGCCAGCAGGCGGGCCTGCCACAGGCCCTGCCGGGCGACCGCCAGGTGCCCGGCGGTCAAGGCGAGCTCGAACCGCGCGCGGTGGCCGCCCACACTCTCGAAGTAGGACATCCACTGCCGCAGGATGCGGCCGAGCTGCCAGGTGTTGGAGATCGAGCCGCCCGAGGAGAGCATGCGGACGGTGTGCGCCCACTCCACCCATTCGCGCGCGTGGTCGCCCACCACGTCGAGGTCGGGGAGCGCGTCCACGGCCTCCTGCATCCGGCCGAGGGTGGCCAGCACCTGCGAGCGGAGCAGGGCCTCGCGGCGGCCCTTCGCGACCGGGTCGTCGGGCTTGAACTCGGCCGAGGCGTCCACCGCGGCCAGGGCGTCGTCCGGACGCCCGGCGGCGAGCAGGGCCCGCGCGGAGGCGGCGCCCAGCTCCCAGCTCGCCTCGCGCCCGGCCCCGCGCAGGCGCTCGACCGCCGCCTCGGCGTACGCGACGCCCTCGGCCGCCTTGCCCGCGTCGATCAGAGCGGCGACGTACTGCGTGGCCAGGCCGGAGAAGGCGAGGGAGTCCGGGCCGACGCCGTCGAGTGCCGCGCCGAGGGCGGCCAGCCGGGCCTCGGCGTAACCGGGACCGTCGGTGTTGGCCTGGGCGATCGCCAGGACCTCCACGGCGCCGGGGGCGCCGGGGCACTCGCGCACGTCGTCACGCTGGGCGAACTCCAGCAGCGAGGCGGCGTCGTCGAGCGCGAGCGCGCCCATCGCCCGGTCGCCCACCCGCCCGAGCAGGTGCCAGTAGCGCGCGAAGAACTCCAGCCACGGCTTCTCCAGCGTCTCGGCGTGCTGCGCGATCGCCGGCGCCACGACGTCGAGCTGGGCGAAACGGCCCTCCAGCGCCTGCGCGGGCACGTCACCCAGCGCCATGGCCAGTCCCGTGTTGCCCGCCTCGTGCAGTTCACGCTGGGTGCCACCCACCCAAGCCCAGATGTCCACGTCCATGAGGAGTCAGTCTGCCAGGTCGCCGACCATGACCCAAACAGCACGCGGCCGTCGCCCCGCCGTCATCGCCCGCGGGCCACCTGGGAGGCCTCCCGGAGCAGGGCGCACAGCTCGGTGAGCTCCGCCGGGCCGAGCGCCGCGTAGGCGCGGGCGACGAGGTCGTCGGTCAGCCCCTCCGCCACGGCCCTGCGCTCCGCCGCCTCCGCCGGCGGCTCCGGGTACGGCTCGGGCCAGGCGAGGAAGCGGGCGACGTCGGAGGTCCGGTCGTACGGAAGCGGGGTCCCCGTGTTGTCCGCGCCGACGAGGGTGGCCTCCAGCGGATCGAGACCGTGCGCGACCACGGCCGTCGCGTGCCGGGCGCCGCGCAGTTCCCGCACGACGTGGAGCAGGTGGGCGGCCAGGGCGGGCCCGCCGCCGGGCCGCGGCATGGCCCGCCATCCGGCGAACAGCGGCGCGCAGAACGGGTCCGCGCCGTCGGCGACGGCGGCGAGCAGCTCCGCCAGCCGATCGGGATCGCCGAGCCCCGCGAGTTTGCGCCGCCCCCAGTCGTGACAGGCCCCGGCGTAGAGCGCGGCGGCCTCCTCGGCGGGGAGCTTGCGCCCGCCCTCCCACGACTCGCGGACGTGCCCGGGCGAGAAGAAGACGACGGCCGCGAGCACGACGTCCGCGTCCACCTCGCCGAGGACGCCGCACCGGCCCCGGAAGTACATCTCCCGCGGGCCGAGGCCCTGGCCCTCGCACAGCGCCTTGACCTCCCGCGAGATCATGAATCCCCCGCCGAGCGCGCCGATCGCCGCCTTCGTCTCCACCACCGCGTCGCGCGGGTCCATGCGCCCTCCTAGGTTCAGCAGCCAGACTCAGGGTGGCGGATCAGAACAAGGTTCTGCAAGTCCCTGAAACGATCAGAGGACGGCGGGCCACTCCCCCGAGGCGACGAGGACGGCGGGCCCGGACAGGTAGCTGGTGTCCTCCTCCAGCATGACGGTGACCGTGCCGCCGAGGATCCGCACCTCCCACGTGCCGGTGGTCTCACCGGCGGCGTGGGCGGCGGCCACGGCCGTCGCGACCGCGCCGGTGCCGCACGAGCGCGTCTCCCCCGAGCCCCGCTCGTGCACCCGCATGGACACCTTGTGGTCGCCCACGGCGTTGAAGATCTCGACGTTGACGCCCTGCGGGTAGACGCCGCGGTCGAAGTGGGGCTCGCGGCCGAGGTCGAACCCGGCCACCGGCTCCGCCACCGCGCACGCCAGGTGGGGGTTGCCCATGTTCACGTTCACGCCACGGCACTCGCGCCCGTCGACCGTGGCGCGGCTCTCCCCCAGCACCAGCGGCCGGCCCATGTCGACGGTCACGTCGCCCGAGGCGCCGAGCCGTACGCGCTTGACGCCCCCGCGGGTGGCGACGGCGAACTCGCCGGGCGCCGCGAGGCCCGCGTCCACGAGGTAGCGGGCGAAGACCCTGACGCCGTTGCCGCACATCTCGGGGATGCCGCCGTCCGCGTTGCGGTAGTCCATGAACCACTCGGCCTCGTCGGCCTGGCCGGACACCTCCGGGCAGAGCTTGGTGCGCACGACACGCAGCACCCCGTCGGCGCCGATGCCCGCGCGCCGGTCGCACAGCGCCGCGACGTCCCCCGCGGACAGGTCCAGCGTGGCGTCGGCGTCCGGCAGGATGACGAAGTCGTTCTCGGTGCCGTGGCCCTTCACAAAGCGCATGGGAGAAGTCTAGGAGGTGCCCGTGATCACGCCGATCGCGCGGTCCGCCAGGTCGGGGGCGTCGAACGGCAGCCACACCACCCGGGGATCGCGGCGGAACCACGACTCCTGCCGCCTGGCGAACCTGCGGGTGGCGCGCACCGTCTCCTCCCGGGCCTGCTCCTCGGTCCACTCGCCGCTCAGGAACCGCAGGACCTGCGCGTATCCGAGGGCCCGGCTGGCGGTTCTGCCCTCGGCGAGGCCCCGAGCGGCGAGCGCACGCACCTCGTCCACCAGCCCGGCCTCCCACATGCGGCCGACCCGCAGCTCGATCCGCTCGTCGAGGACCGGCCGCGGCACCTCGACGCCGATCTGCACGCTGTCGTAGACCGCGTCGTACGACGGCATCGTGGCCGAGAACGGCCGCCCGGACAGCTCGATGACCTCCAGGGCGCGGACGATCCTGCGGCCGTTGCTCGGCAGGATGTTCTCCGCGGCCACCGGGTCGAGGCCCTTGAGCCGTTCGTACAGGGGCGCGGGGCCGGTCTCGGCGAGTTCCTTCTCCAGCCGGGCCCGGATGTCCGGGTCGGTCCCCGGGAACTCCAGGTCGTCGATCGCGGCGCGGACGTAGAGCCCCGAGCCGCCCGCCAGCACGGGCACCCGCCCACGGGAGCGCAGATCCTCGATCAGGGGACGGACGAGCCGCTGATACTCGGCCACGCTGGCGGTCCGCGTCACCGGCCAGATGTCCAGCAGGTGATGAGGGACGCCGCGCCGCTCCGGCGCGGAGAGCTTGGCCGTGCCGATGTCCATGCCCTCGTAGAGCTGCATGGAGTCGGTGTTGATCACTTCACCGCCCAGCCGCAGCGCCAGCTCGACGGCCAGGTCGGACTTGCCCGCCGCGGTCGCGCCCACGACGGCGATCACAGGAAACTGCCCCACACCGTCCAGTGTCCCAGCGGCGGGGAGGTCACATGTCCCAGTCGAGGGTGGGCGGCAGGTGGCCTTCGAGGGTGAGCAGCCACCGCTTGGACTCCACGCCGTCGCCGCCGCTGAAGCCGCCGAGCCCGTTGCTCGCGACGACCCGGTGGCACGGCACGATGATCGGGATCGGGTTGCCGCCCATGATCGAGCCGATGGCCCGCGCCGGGACCCCCGTGCCGCTGCGCGCCGCCAGCTCCCCGTACGTCACCACCTCGCCGTACGGGACGGTGGCGAACAAGGTGCCGAGGACCTGCCGCTGGAGCGCCGACATGAGCCGCCAGTCGACCGGCACGCGGAACTCCTTCAGCTCGCCGTGGAAGTACGCCGCGAGCTCCTCCCGTACGGCCTCCGTGCGGGCGGGGTCGTCGGCGGGGGTCATCCCGAGGCGACCGGCGATGCGCTGCCTGATCAGGGGACCGTCCCGGAAGTCCGTCGCGGCGACCCCGTCCCCGGTGACGGCGGCGAGCACGTCGCCCAGCCTGGTCGGTACGGTCGCGAACGCCACCGTGCTGCTGTCCATGCGTCCCATTCTGCGTGTGATCCGTCGGGGTAGGGTGAGCGGGTGCTGGTCGCCGCTGCCGTCTGCCCGCATCCTCCGCTGCTCGTCCCGCAGGTCGCCGGGGCCGCCGCACCCGAGCTCGACGCCCTGCGCGCGGCCTGCGCCGCGGCGGTCGGCTCGCTCCTGGACGCCCGTCCCGACGTGCTGGCCGTGGCCGGCGGCGCGGACGTCACCGCGTCCTTTCCCGCTGACGCGGCCGGGACGCTGCGCCCGTGGGGCCCCGACGTGCGGGTGGGTCCGGGGGATGCCGTCCTGCCCCTGTCGCTCACGATCGGCCGCTGGCTGCTGGAAGGGACGCGTGTGCTTCCCGGCCTGCGCTTCGAGGCGCTGGGTTTCGACGCCCCGCCGGACGAGTGCGCCGCCACCGGCCGCGTGATCGCGGGATCGGCGCCTCGGGTGGCCCTGCTGGTCATGGGCGACGGCTCGGCCAGGCGCACCGAGAAGGCGCCCGGCTATGTGCACCCCGACGCCGTGCCGTACGACGAGGAGCTCGCCGGCGCGCTCGCGTCCGGCGACGCCGGACGGCTGCTGGCGCTGGACCCGGCCCTGGCGCGGGAGCTGTGGGCGGCGGGCCGGGCGGCCTTCCAGGTGCTGGGCGGCGCGGCGCGGGAGGCGCCCCCGCCGGCCGCCGAGCTGCTGTACGACGACGCGCCGTACGGCGTGGGCTACTTCGTGGCCCGCTGGACCTGGTAGTCCGCTCGCTTCGGCACCGGGACGCGCATGAGGTCGCGCGCCGTAACGACGTCCCCCGCGTAGGACTTGCGCACCTCGTCCACGAAGCGCGGCTCGTCCGCCGTCGTGTACCGCTCGGAGAAGTGCGTGATTACCAGCCGCCGCACCCCGCACGCCGCCGCGATCTGCCCCGCCTGGGCCGCCGTCAGATGCCCGTACTGCGCCGCCATCGCGCTCTCGTCCGACAGGAACGTCGCCTCGATCACCAGCAGGTCGACGCCGTCGGCCAGGGCGAACGCGCCGTCGCACAACCGGGTGTCCATCACGAAGGCGGCGCTCTGACCCGGCTTGGGGGCGCTGCACTCGTCCAGCGTGACCGTCGAGCCGTCCGGCAGCGTCAGCGAGCCGTGCCGCTGCAGCTCCCCGATCATCGGGCCGCGCACGCCCCGCCTGGCCAGTTCCCCGGGCAGCATGCGGCGCCCGCCCGGCTCGTCCACGCGGTAGCCGTACGACTGAACGGGGTGCGACAGCGGCCGCGCTGTCAGCGTCACGGGGCCCGACGGCCACCTGACCTCCTCGCCGGACACCGGGCGGGGCGTGATCACGTCGGTGTCGGCGAAGGCCGACGCGTTGCGCAGCCTGCGCCAGTACGTCTCGCCGCTCGCGGGGTAGGCCGCCCGCACCTCGTGGCTCACCTTGTCCCTGGCGATCCGCTGGACCACGCCGGGCACCCCCAGGCAGTGGTCGCCGTGGAAGTGGGTGACGCAGATCCAGGTGATGTCGTGCGCGCTCACGCCGGCGTGCAGCATCTGCCGCTGCGTGCCCTCACCCGGATCGAAAAGGAACCCCTCGCCGTCCCAGCGCAGCAGGTAGCCGTTGTGGTTGCGGTGACGGGTGGGCACCGCGCTCGAAGTGCCGAGGACGACCAGTTCACGAACGGACACACCGCCGATGCTAAGTCGTGCCCGATGATCGGGGCCCGCCCTCACCCCGTTGCTCGGCGGGGTGGACAGGCCGCCGAGGCCGGACGGCCCCGATTGTCCCGCCGCCCCTACTTTCTCCGACGAGACCCCGCGGATAAAGCTCCAAGAATCAAGAAATACGGTAATTGGAGTCGTCGGACTGAACCACCGTAAGGCGCCACCGGCGTCACGCGTGAGCCGATGCCGCCTCGGGCGATGCGAGCCGGACCCCGGCCAGGACATTTCTCTGATTCATGGTCGAGGCGGCATATCTGGGACTCCCGGAAATCGGTGGAACCGCCTCGCGAATCCCTATGTGACGGGCAGACTGAGAAATCGGAAAGACCAGACCGACGCACGGAAGAACACGACCTTGCCGGATTACTCCCCCACCCCGCGGCACCGGCGCGACGGTCATCCCGTCCTCGCCCTGACGGGCGTGATCGGCGTGACCGCGATCGCCGGGCTCGGCGTCGTGCTGGCCGTCCTGTCCGGGCAGGACCCCGCACCCCCGGCCGCCCGGCCGGTGGCCGCCGGCCCGCGCTCCCCGATCCCGCCGGCACGTACGGCGCCCGGATTCCCCGCCGCCGGCCCCTTCTACTCGCCACCGGCCGCCCCTTCCGAGCCGCCGGAGACGGAACCGGAGCGCGCGGCGGCGCACCGGGAAGAGACGACGGACGACGTCCCGGAGCGGGAACGCCCGGCGGGTGAACGCGACGCGCCTCCGCCCGGGCACGAGAGCGGGGCGCCGCGGCCCCCCGGACGCCACCTCCGGGCGGAAGACCCCTGGTCCCGATCCCGGCCGCCGTCGCCGGACTCGACGGGCACGGCGGGCACGGCGGGCCGCGGTGGGACGAGAGAGGAGGAGCGGCACCGACCCGCCCGGATCGCCGCCCCCGACGCCACGAAACCGGCCGCACGAGACACCGGGGCCAAGGGGGCCGCACCCAAGAGCGCTGTGCCCAAGGACACGGCGGCCCGGGACGCGGGCACACATGACACGGCCCAGCCCCTCACCGAGGCGGACGGGGCGGCGCAGACCCAGGTCGAGGATCCCTGCCTGCGATTCGACGACCTGCGGCGCGACTACTGCTACGAGGTCCTGCGCCGCCTGTCCTGACGACCGGCTCGGCCTCCGCCGGCGCTCAGACGGCCGAGCAGGCGGACGGCTCCGCGGGAAGCGGCGCGGGACGCCCGATGGTGGGCATGCCCAGGCTGACCGCGTTGCCCCGCTGCGGGGCGGCCTGCCGG